>CAMNAD010000085.1 GCA_946530505.1 uncultured Bacteroidales bacterium | reverse complement strand
ATTACACATCCTTCGGTGAAAACATCTGCGACGAAGTGCTGCGGATCGACCCTTCCGCCAAGGTGCTTTTCATTTCCCGCGGGCAGAAAGTGCCCTGGGCATCGTGGGCCATAGAGAAAGGATACAAAGGCATTTCCTACGATCTCGACGCTTTCCTCAACAACCCCGGCCTGGCAGAAGATGCCGAGAAGAAGGGCATTGAGACGACTCTCTGGATTGTAAACAACCCCGAAATTTACGACTGGGCGGAGAAGCATCATATCACGTGGACTACTTCCGACCACCCGGAAATACTGAAAGAGCATATCGATGCCAAGGCTCCAAAAGGCAGGAAGGGCCATGTCTACACGGAAGCTTCCAGCCTGACCCTGACAGGAAAGCTGTATCCCGACACCCCCAACCCTTACCACAGGGTGGATGTGGAACGTTTCCACGGCTTCACCACTGGAGAGAACTTCCAGATGCGCAGTTCCTCCGGCATTGCTGTCGCATTCCGCACGAATTCCCCGGAGATTTCCGTCATGACGTGCTACGGACAGAAGACGCAGCAGGAGCGCACCAGCCATATTTCCGCATGGGGATATGACCTGTATGCCCGCGAGAACGGTAGATGGATTTACGCAGGCTCCGGAGTCATCGAAGGCAAACGCCCCCAGGACGCGTTCAACCTGCTTTCATCCGCCGACGGGCAGATGCGGGACTACCTCATGTATCTGCCGACCTATTGCGAAGTCCTTTCCGTGAAGATAGGAGTGAAGGAAGGATCCGTGCTGGAGCCGCTCGAGTACCCCTTCCGTCACAGGATAGGAGTGTTCGGCAGCAGCTATACCCAGGGTTCCAACACCTCGCGCGGAGGAATGACCTGGATTGCACAGTTCGCACGCGAAACCGGCCTGGATGCCCTGAGCATAGGGCTCGGAGGCAACTGCAGGCTGCAGGACTACTTTGCAGAGGTGCTGGCACAGGCGGATCTGGAAGCGTTTATTGTCGATGCATTCTCTAATCCCACTCCTGAGCAGATGAAGGAAAGGCTCTTCCCGTTCATAGAAAGAATCCAGGCCGCACATCCCGGAAAACCGCTCATCTTCCTCCAGACAATCTACAGGGAGAACCGCAACTTCAACACTTCGTCGGATTCCAAGGAACAGACAAAGATAGATGTGGCGGACAGCCTGATGAACATAGCATGCAAGCGTTACAAGGACGTCTATTTCCTGCATCCCAGTGCTGCCTGCAAGGACTATGCAGCAACCGTAGACGGGGTGCATCCTTCCGACCACGGCTATTGGCTTTGGATGGAATCGGTGAAGAAGCCTATTCTCAGGATACTGAAGAAATACGGAATACGCTAGCGGATCGCTATTTTATTCTGAGTCCTTGGTTTTGTCGCAAAAATGGTCTATTTTTGCGACAAAACTTATATTATGGACAGTACTGAAAAGAGAATAATGCGGATCGTAAAAGCCGGAGGAGAAGGTAAAGTTTACTTCCCTTCCGATTTTTTCGAATGCGGCTCGGACAAAGCAGTATCAAAAGCCCTGCAGCGCCTTGTTCAGGCAGATGTGCTGATGAGGATGGAAAGAGGCCTGTATTGCTATCCCGAAATAGACCGCCATTGGGGAATGGGAAAACTTCCGGCCAGTTCCGATGAAGTTCTGGATGCATACAAAAAGAGGGACGGATTCCGCACAGCCCCCTGCCCAGGTGCGGCCCAGAACGCCCTCGGGCTTTCGGAGCAGGTTGTCATGAACCCCGTATATTCCACCGACGGGCCTAGCCGGAAAATATACTTCTACAAGAAATTCCGTCCTATCGTGCTCTATCACGTTTCACCCAAGGTTTTCCACTATAAATCAAACATAATGATGCTGGCGGTGATTGCCTTGGAAGACATTGGTCAGAAAGATTTATGGCAGTATGACATGGACGGCTTTCGCGACACCTTCTCCAGAGTTCCCTACGAAGAAATTCGCGATGACCTGAAAATCACGCCCAAATGGATTCGCAACTTAATCCTTGAGTTATATGAAAAAAGAAACGGTGCCGCTTGATTTCTGGAAGGAACCAGATGAAAGAAAAATCGAACTTTACAACATAATAAAAAAGGAGAAAAACGTTAATCCGAAAGCCGCCGAGAAGGACTGGTGGGTATGCCACGTAATCCAGGCCCTTTTCAAACTTCGCTGCGCCGATGCCCTCACCTTCAAGGGCGGTACGTCGCTGAGCAAAGCCTGGGGCATTACCGAACGGTTCTCGGAAGATGTCGATGTTTCCTTCGACAAATCCTTCTTTGGCCTGGCAGGCGAAACACGCTCCGCACGAGACCACATACGCAAACTGACCCGTAAGTACGTTGCTAACGAGATTCCCGGGGAATTGAGTTCAACACTATGGGTATATGGTGGAGAGGAGTGCTATATCGATTACGTGGAAAGGTCCGATTCAGACGCTGACCCGACGGTGCTGAGAGTAAATTACCATAGCATTCTGCCAAAGGATCCTTACATAAAAGAATATGTGAAACTCGAGTTCAGTTGCCGCAGCCCGCGGGAGCCCCGGGAGAAACGCGAGATAAAGCCTTTCGCCGCTGAACTTTCTCCCATGATAGATTTCGAGAGAACCGAGATTCCAACCGTGGTTCCGACCCGCACCTTTCTCGAGAAGGTTTTCCTTCTGCACGAGGAATTCCAGAAGGACTGCCCAAGACATAAAAGGATGTCCCGCCACCTGTACGACCTTTACAGGATGGATAAAGCAGGTATCACGCAGCAGGCAATGGCAGACAGGGAACTGTACGACTCACTCGTAGAACACCGCAGTATCTTCAACGCAATCCGCGGCATTGACTACTCCAAACACACACCGGACAAACTTAGTATTCTTCCGCCAGGCGATTTGCTGCCTTTATGGGAAGAAGACTACAAGGCGATGCAGGACCAGTTCATTTACGGAGAATCGCCGGATTTCCCTGAATTGCTGAACGCTATAAAGTCGATTCAGGACAGATTCCACGCACTTGGCTGAATTACGGACGCGTGGCGTCTTCCAGCCACTGCAAGTCTTCTTCCGAGAGTTCGAGAAGGGACGCCAGCCTATAGGTTCCGCCCCAGGCGGTAAGGTGGTCGTTTATGCTTCCGCGGGCCTTGTCCGCAAGGTGGTACTTGCTCCAGCGCGTAGGAAAGATTGCTTCGTTCTTGGATCCCACGGGCCTTTCCAGGCCGTGCCAGATGCGGTGCCCTTCATCGGCGAAGCCCTGGGTAGAATAGCGCCAGATCAGCGCGGCGACATCCTTCCACATAGGATTGCGGTCAATACGGGAGAGTTCCATGAATTCGGGAATGAGCACGCAGGCATATTCGTCCAGGGCCGGATGCTCGGCCCCGACTATCGTAGCTCCCGCCGGCTTCCAGTCAAACCTGGCGAAATCGGTATCCGGTCCATATACAGGATTATGGATATACAGCCAGGAAAGGAAGTACCAGGCGGCCTTGCGGGCATATTCAAGATAAGCCTTTTCTCCGGTTTCCCGGTACAAGGCCATTGCGGCGGCAAGAAATGGATGAATCCCCTCCCTGTCCACACTGACGCAGTCCATCGCTCCCCCGCTACAGCGGAAAAAGTCGACGTCCTTGCCATAGTAATATGCAAACGCTTTCTTGAACAACGGAAGCAGGGAATCGTCCCGCACCAGCTGCCACCAGCGCACCAGACCCATCAGCACATACCCCGCGCTGTCCCCTCCCCGGCCGGTGACTTCGCCGCTTTCAGCCTTCCAGAGCGAGCCAATGCAGCCATCGTCCTGAACTCCGGCAAGTACGGTTTTAACAGTTGCAGCTGCAGGCTGCCGGAATTCCTCCGCTTCTTTCTCCATCCCATATTCTTTCAGCAGGGCAGAAGTACGGGACAGTTCGCTAATGGCCCATCCCACGTTAGAGGCATTTATAACATAGCCGGCACGCGGTTTATGGCTGTTGTAAAGTCCGGTGGCAAAGCGCCTCTCGCGGTTCCAGCTGCGGAAAACGGCAAGTCCGAAATCCACATCCTCCTGAAGCCCCTTCCGAAGGCCGTTCTCGATGGAGAGCCGCGCCATCTGGAAAGACTGCGCGCCGAAACCAATGCTGCGTCCCGCTCCATGAACATATTCTCCAGGAGCCAGATGCTTCGACTGCACGATCTCGTCCGTTGCCCAGCGGTTCAGGGACGGATCGGCGTCATAGTCCGCAACGGTGTATCCGTCGGAAGACCTGCCGCTCTCGTAGTACCCTGCGCAGAACACCTGGTCGTCCACTATGCCGCCATACCAGTATCCGTGTTCATCCTGACGGCGGCTCCAATCCTGAAATGCCTTGTCCAGACGGACGACTTCCGCCATGCTGCGCACTGAAGGTGTGTCATGCCGGAGATGATTCCACGCCACGGGAAAGACTTCGGCGAAGCCGTAGTTCTTCCACTGCGGCTTGCCGGTGCAGGCCAGGGCCTTGACCTTGAACGATTCCCCGGGCTGCAGCGTTATGTAATTGTCATATCCCCCGGTAAAACTTTTCTTCCCGGAATAGCAGACCGGCCCTTCGCTGTCCGGCCAGTAGATGATGTGCCGGAAAGAGCCGTCGGGGAGCTTTTCCATGGAGCACGAGCTCACGTATGAAGCCGTATCGGCATCCGAAGCGAACAGGGCGAACACACGGGAGGCATTCTCCGAGACGGTGCAGGAAGGAATGGAGGAGCGGTCGTAGGCGAAAACCCACGGCTGTCCGTCTTTCTCCCACCCCTGGGGCATGTTTTCCCCATAAGGATTGCCATTGTAGTTAACACCCGGAATAAGCCAGGAATCCGCCTTGAAACCAGGTTCGGCGGCAAGGGCGAGTTTGAAGGTCTTCGGCTCTCCGGAGTTGTTCTGCACAATAACCCCTATCTCCCACTCATTACCATTTCTGAAGGCCCTGCAGGAGGTCTCCAGTCCGTCGATCTCCGGAACGATAAAGGCAGAGAAATCCACCCGGGGACTGCATGCCGGCAGCAGGCACGCGGCAAGACAAACTATTATGCCGGAAAATCTCATCTACGCCTCGAACACTACTTCCAGTCCGTCGTATGCCGCCTTGAGAGGTGCAGGCAGCGTGGCGTCAAGTTCCGCTTGGGTCCCGTGCAGGGTGCGGGCAAGATGGGTCAGGTATACGCTCTGTCCTTCCTTCATGACCAGGCGCTTGCGCTTGAGAAGCATCTTCGTCGTCCGGTGGACGGTGTTCACGCTGGAGTGCGTGAAGATGCGGAAGTCCTCGTCTCCCTTGTCTCCCATGCCCATGGTCGCCTCCATGATGAGGCCGTTGATGGGATTGCCGGGCTTGACGTGAGGGTCAATTCCCGCGATGCGGGCGGCAACGCCCATTATTCCGCCGGTGTCAGTAGCATAGATGACACGGACCGGTCCCTTCTCTATCAAGTATATGAGCGCCTGCTCTGTGTCGTTGATGGCATGATTGGCCGGGAGAGCGGTAATGCGTATGTCCCCGCTGACGATTGTTTCCCCTATCGACAGAGGAATCAGTTCGGGAACGGGCAGGCCGGTCTTTGCGGATGCGTCGGCGAAATTCTTCCAGGCACGGTTAATCCAGGTCTTGCCTAGGTGTGCTACGGGTACCCCAAGTTTCAGCAGAGCCTCAGGGTTGTAATGGTCGCCGTGGGAATGAGTGTAGAAGATGCACTCAGGCTTGCATCCTTCCGGAAGCATATCCGCATCGGTGGGAGTAAAGTCTATGAGGATGCGGTTGTCGAGCAATACGCTGGATAACCGGCGGTGTTCTCCGCGCTCGTCCGGTCCTTTCCAATCCGCAGCCCCTGTGCCAAGGAAACGGACCCGCAGTCCGCTTTCCTTCTTTGCATCCTTCTTCTTATCTTTAGATGCAGGTGATGCCTGCAGTCCCACCTCGCTCACGGCCGCTGCAGCAGTTGCAGCGCCCATCGCCTTCAAGAAATTCCTTCTGTCCATATCAGTTTTCGTATTTTCCGTTTAATACATCTTTTACGGCCTGCAGATAGCCGAAACCATTGACCTTGTCCGGAAGCAGATAACTGCCTTCCACCCATTCATTCCAGGCATTAATCATTATGAAAGGAGGCTGTGTGTCGCGATGGGCGTCTGCATATTCTTTTGCAATCTGCAGATACTTGGCGAACACTTCCGGCGACTGGTTGAACCTTGTCACATGCTTCTCACCCTTGCGCGGGAAGCGCGGCGTGTCGTCCCAGCCTATCGATACCGTAGGAAACAGCGGAATGTCGTAGGCAGCATCGGTATTGTTGCGGAAGCGCACGGCGTTCTCGTTATGCTGCACATAGTCGCAGTCGAAACCTCCCATGTTATAGAAGGCTATGCTGTTGATTCCGAGCAGGTCGATGTTGTCTTTCATCTTTTCCTGACGCTTCG
>CAMNAD010000084.1 GCA_946530505.1 uncultured Bacteroidales bacterium | reverse complement strand
TGTATCCTGACGTTAGTACAACGTCACTGGCCCTATCAGTCCGGAAGGAAGAAGGGGAGTGTTGCGGCGGAGTACGAAACGCTTTGCAATAGCATTGTCCTTGAGAGTCTGCATGTAGTTGCTCATAAGGGTGGTGACCTTGATCTCTATGAGGTTGTCACCCTTTACGATCAGGCCGCTGACGTCGAGCACGCTGTTCCCGTACCAGTGGATTCCTGCGGGCTTGCCGTTCACGGTAACATCTGCAATGTATCCTACTTTGCCGAGATTGAGATAGCTGGGAATTGCTCCTGTCACATTAATACTGGTGGTGTAGGTGGCGGTTCCCATGAAGTTCTTGTAGGCTTCGATGTCCTTCAGGTCTTTCAGGTCGGCCATGGTGGTGTCTGGCACATCCTTTACCTCGGGATTCTCGAGAACCACTTTCCAGTTCTTTAGCTCGATGCCTTCGGTACGGACAGGCAGCGGCTTGTATTCGGGCGCGCTCCCGGGGAGTTTGTTGAACATGAACACGAAACTCTCCGAAGGACCGAACTCGAAATGTATCTTGCCGTCGGCAGGAATTTTCAGTGAATGGCGCTTGCCGGTAGCGGGATCGTAGATCCAAGCCTTGCGTCCTTTCGTGACCGAAGCAGGGAAGGTGATGTCGGTGGCGCGGCTCTCGCTCATGTTGGCGTTCATGAACAGGAAGAAATCGCTGCCGTCATCCATCACGAAACGGTCCTGCAGCAGGAAACGGTCGGGATTGCTTATGGTTATGGTGTGGGGCAGGTCGTACTTCTGCATGACATCCGTGTACCATTCCAGATAGTGGTCGCCTTCCGCGGTGGGCAGGACGGTGAAATTGCCGGAAGCTTCCAACTCGGAAACGATCTGTGCAATCTGGGCGTCGCGCCTTTCGAAATCGCTGAATCCTACCGACTTGGAAGGAGCGTTCCCAATGCAGAATACCCTTCCTCCTCCAAGGACGAATTCACGAATCTTCTGCATCGCTTCGAGGGTTGTGCCTTTCACCGATGCCAGAAACAGCACGCTGTACTTCTTTGGACCGTAGCAGAGTTTGCCGCCCTTTACGGTGGCATCTTTCAGGATGCGCTCGGATACGTAGTCCGCACCGCCTCCGTTCTTGTGTATGGCCTCCCATACGAGGGATGTGTACGGGACATTCAGTTTAACAGGGAATGGTTCTGTCTGAACTCCCATCTCGGTCCACATGTCATAGTTGGCGGGAAGGATGGCGATGTCGGTATACATGTCGGCATTGCGCACCAGTGCTCCAAGCCTGGCCCTATAGTCGTTCAGCAGCTTCCAATAAGGCCACCAGGTATTCTTCTCGTTGTAGTAACTGCCGTACTGGACCCATCCGGGGAAGGGGGCTTCCTTGGGGGAGTAGTTGAATCCGTGCCATACAGAATGGGTGATGCCGGAGATGCAGCTCATGTCGGAGCCGACCTTAAGCAGTTCCAGAGGAGTTGAGAATACCTTGTAGGTATTGGTCATTTCCTCGCAACTCACGAGGCGCTTTCCGGTAAGGTGTGCTGCAGAGGAGACATACTTGTCTATCATAGTATAGGCGCGTCCGCGGCGGTAGTCCTCGTCGCCCATCTCTTCGCCTATGCGGTGGCGGAGCCAGTTGGTGGTCCAGGACTCTCCTTCGGGTATGTCAAGACCCATCGAGGTCTCTTCGATGAAAAATCCGCGTCCATATCCTTGCGCGCGGGATTTTACTCCCTTTTCGCGGGCCCACTGCTCATATACCCGGAAGAAGCGTTCGTCAAGGAGTTCAGCCTTGGTGAGTTCGAAATCGAATCGTACACGGTTTACCTGCTCCTGGAACTTTTCTCCCTTCTTGCAACCGTAGTCGAAGTCGAGCACGTCGCCAAGACGGCCGACTTTGAACATGGTGAAAGGCAGCCAGGGAAGGACGTCGTATCCTCTGCGGACCTTGAACTGCTCGGCGAAGTCTCCCGTCCAGTTGGTGCCTTCTAGCTCCATGCTGTCCACGAAGAATGCGCGGAGATGCTGCGAGAGAGGTCCGAGCCTGGACTCGATCCTGTCGGACATGCGGTCTAGATACTTGCGTACGGCCTCGGCGTTCATGTGGTCGAGGATGGATCCTGCCGCACCTGGAGCACCGTTGATGACGCTGGCGAAGGAATCGTACTTCACCATATAATAAACCTGCCATTTTCCGGCGGGAATCTTTATCTTGAGAACATCGTCCTGGAAACGGTCGGTAACGTCGATCGCTTCGCTGAGGTCGTTGATAGGGTCGGGTACAAGCAGGGCCTGCAGCAGTTCTGGGGTGCGGCGGGGATTGGTAATCGATACCCCGGGGTCCAATTCCTTGAAAACGTGGAATTTGGACTTTTCGTACAGAGCACCTCCCGTGGCCTTGTCGCAGAGTGTAAGTATTACCTGGGCACGTTCATCACGGGGAAGGCTTTCCGATCCGAAAGGCCAGCCTGAACCAACGATAAGGTCGCATGTCATGCCCAGTTTCTTGGCTTCGTCGAATGCGACCCCCAGCATGTCGATCCATTCATCGCTCAGCCATATGAGAGATTTCTTGCCTATGGCGTCGGAGGCAGGATTGGGGAAGGAAATGGGATTGATTTCCACACCGGCAATTCCGGCTTCCTTCAGCAAATTAAGTTCCCTGCGGATTTCGGCCTCGTCAACACGGTCTCCGTTCCACCACCAGCGCACGTAGGGCCTGTATGCATCGGAAGGGTTCTGAAAAGCCTGCCATACAGATTTGGAACTTGTTGCAAATAGCGGCAGTGCCATGAGGACTGCCGCCATGATAGTCAGTGTTTTTCTCATTTGTCGACGTGCTTTACGGGAGCGGGTTTGTCGGAGAAGATGTTGATGTTGTCGATGACCATGTTGATGTCATCGGGCTTGTTGGTCCATTTCAGGGCTACTTTGTGCTCTCCGAGAGGCAGGTCCCATATTCCGCATACTTCGCGGGTCTGACCGTTTCCGGAAGTGGGAAGCTTGACCGTAGTGTAGAGTTTGCCATCTACCCAGACTTCCACGTTCGCTTCGTAATCGCTGACGTTGTAAGGCTTCGGAAGGATGAAATGATAGGAAAGGACGGCACCTTTGCCTTCGAATTTGTATTCTCCCATCTTGAAAGGAGTCTGCTTGATCTCTTTCTTGGCGATGGGCCAGTGGCCGGCAAAGCTCTGCTCGAAACGTACTGCCTGGGGCTTCTGGATCTTGATCTTGACAGTCGCGCCTTCGGTGCTGCCGCCGTTCTTCTCGATTACCTGGAGGGCCTGCTTGAAACTCATCTTGCAGGCGAGGTTGAGGGAGATGTCGGTATATGCGAAGTCCCTGTCCTCCACCTCGTAAATTGGGAGTTTCCAGTATTCGGGAATCTTGTTGAATCCGAGGATGGTGCCGAGGATTCCGCCGGCGGATGCAGGGTTGCAGTCGGAATCGTAGCCGCAGCGGGTGGAGATGTCGATGGTGCGGTAGAAGTTTCCGTTACCGTAGAGGAGTCCGATGATGATGTAGGCGCTGTTGATTACGGCGTCGATGTTGAATGCTGAGTTGTATCCGCTGGGGCAGCCGATGTCGAATCCGTATTTCTCGTTGGCGAGAGCCCAGGTGATGTGCCAGTTGTCGGGGTACTTCTCCCACCATTTGATGACATCGGCCATGCATTTGTAGTAGCGGCTCTGCGAAGGGATGGTCTTGAGAGCTTCCTTCACGATGAAGGGGATGTCGTCGGTGACGAATGCAAGGGCATACATCGCTGCTACATAAACACCTCCGTACCAGCCGTCACCATAGTTCATGATATGGCCGATCTCGTCGGTGTAGCTTGTCGCGGCATTAATCATGCCGGGGGCCATGATGCCTGCGTAGTCGGCTTCGATCTGGAAGTCGATGTCGTCGGCATGGGCGTTATAGCGCCAGTCTCCGGATGCCGGAGGCATAATGCCGTGCAGAATGTTGTAGCGGGCCTGAAGGTTGGCGTGCCATAGGGGATACCCGGCATTCGCAAAAGCCTTTGCAAAGGATTCTACCGGGGCGTCGAGACCTTCCTTGTCGAAAACCTCCACGAAGGTCAGGTCCATATAGACATCGTCGTATAGTCCGGGGACATGGTCGTACCACCATTTAATCAGATGCTCGTTCCAGTCGATGGTGTATTCATCCGGGATGAAATTCGAATACTTGAATTCGGTGGGGCCGCCGTAAGTGCAGCCTATCACCTGTCCGGCCCAGGCGCCGCGGATCTTGTCTTGAAGAACCTGCTTGCTCATGCTTACTTCTGCAGGAAGAGTCTTGGATTTCTTGGCTTTTGCATCGGCGGGAATGATGCTCGCGGCAAACAGCAAAGAGCCGGCGAACACGAAAAGAATGGTACGTAGTTTCATTTGTGTGTTGTTTTGCACAAAGTTAGTAAAAAATAGACAAAGCTTGTTCCCCCGTGCGTAAAAAAGCCTGTTTCACGCACGACCCGCTCAAAAACAGATGCCCCGTGCGTAAAGAGGCCGGTTTTACGCACGGGGCACTAAAAGAGAGATTGAAACTATCGGATGGAGAGTTTGTGGGAGCCCGGGCCAAGCCGCTGCTCACGGCCGCGGGCATCTGAAACAACAGCCGTTGTCCCTTCGGGTACGTTGATTACGGCGTTGACGCGCTTGCCTTTACGGTCAAGCACGACTTCGATCATGCCGTAGGCGGTTTCCAGACCGGCTTCTACATGTTTGAGGGAGGCCATCTGCGGATGAACGCTGAATTCCCTGAAACCCGGCTTCAAAGGTTCTATTCCTGCGATGCGCTGCCCTGCGTGAATGATGCCATGCCCGCTCCACGCGTGGTTGCTGGAGCCATTGTGGCCCCTGTGCTCCCAGAGGGTAGAGCAGTCGGACTTCATGACGGATGGGATATATGCACGAAGCCGCTCCAATGCCTTGTCCGGCCGCCCCATTATGAAGTAAGCGTCGATTATATAGCGCATGAAATATGTCTCCGCCTCCTGTCTCTCGTCCATAATCTTGAGGATAGCATCGTACTTGTCCGGCCCGGCAATCCCGGAAACAACAGCAAGTGCCTGCGCACGGTCATCGGCCGGTCCATCATAACCTGGAGTCTTGTAGCAGGTTCCCGTCCAGTAGAGACGGTTGTAAGATTCTTTCAGACGGTCCATCATGCCTTCGTCCACTCCCACGTCGTCGATCTTGTTGATTTCACCGGCCAGGGCCTGTTCGCCTTTCAGCGCCAGGTAATACCATGGGTGAAGGAGGGCCATCTTGTCGATGTCCCTGCCGGCATCCGCCCAGTTCCATCCCTTGGTGCGTTCAATGGGAAGATCGTTTTCGTCCACCTTCCAGGTCTCGTGAAGATACTTGTGGAGGGCGGGATAAACAGTTTTGATGAAAGAATCGTCTCCGCTGTAGAGCCAGTAATTGTGGAAGCCGAACCAGCCCACGGAAGCAAGGCTCTGCTGTGCGAGTTCTTTGAACCAGTTGGAGCAGGGGACCGGGGCGTACATCGAACCGTCTGGCATGGCCCAGTTTGCGAGTTCGAGTATGCCTTTGCGAGCGAGACACCATGAAGACGGACTCAAGGCGTAGAAGGCCTCGGTAAGTTCATGCACTTCGTCGCCCCACCACTGTGCACGTTCGCGGTCGGGACAGTCCATGTAGGTATCGCGCATGCAGACGAGAAGCGTCCTTTGCGCTTTCTGCCAGTATTCGTTCAGCGACGGATCGTCGCAGCGGAAATAACCCGAAAAAGCCGTATCATAACTGGTTTCACGGTATTGGACGCGGGTTATATTTACCCCATCCGGCACGATGTAATACATGTATTCGCCGTTCATCCACGGCAGATGCTCGTAGACCTGCTTCCCCTTCCTGGTAATGTATTCTCCGTGCATGCACTTCTCGGGCCCTATGGAGTCGTGATCGGTGTGCAGGAAAACACCTTTGCCAGCGGGGGCGTCCAGTTCCATATAAGCGGAGAACTGGGCATTGTAGGGGAGGCGGCAGATGAGGGTATCGCCGCTGCGGCGGACAGATTCGTAATCGCGGAGTCCATGGTCTTTCCACATCGGGATGGGGCGGGGGACAAGTTTTCCGAAGGGAGGATCCCCGGGTTTTATGCCGATTTCATAGGCGCTGCCCATCTTTTTCCCTCCTTTATACCAGTCGGGATTGAACTTGCGGGCGTCGTAACGCACGTTGCTTTCGCTCAGGCGGTAATTGGTGGCCTTCCCGGATGCCGTCCCGTAGGAAAAATGCTCGCAGGCATCCCAGGTGTCGTCGGAGAGTATCCGCACACCGCCGCCGACCGCCTCGAAAAGCAGGCCGGGCATCCCGCTGCTCATGTGGCTGAATCCGTTGCGCCCGAAATACCATACCAGAACTGAAATAACGTTCTGGCCGGATTTGAGATATGGAGCTATGTCCACCGTGTCGTAATAACCGTCACCGGGAGCCGGCCCTCGCTTGAGCCCGCCCTCGTACACG
>CAMNAD010000083.1 GCA_946530505.1 uncultured Bacteroidales bacterium | reverse complement strand
CGGAGGGCAAGGCGCTGAGGTGGAACGAAGCGTTTGCGCCGGAAGGAACCAATGTGAATTTCGTGCATCGGATGCCTGACGGCACCCTGAGGATTCGCACCTTTGAGAAGGGTGTGGAGGGCGAGACGCTTGCCTGCGGTACGGGTATCACTGCCGCCGCGATTGCCGCCGGATTCCTTGGCTCCGTTCAGAATGGCAGCGACGGGGAATGCAGGTACCGGGCCCCTTTTTTCGGGGCACGGACCTGCCCTTTCCCCGTCGCCGATGAATCCGGAAGAATCAGTATCCGCCTGCAGGCAAGGCGCGGGGATATTCTCAGCGTCGATTTCATCCCCGAAGGCCCCGCATCTTTCAGCAGCATCCACCTCACCGGACCTGCGGAACTACTTTAACCCTTTCAACGCCTTGATGCGGTCTTGAATCTTTTTCGCCTCTGCGCGGATCGAATCCTGCCTGTGGCGATAAATCGCTTCGGCTTCCGGCGTCAGATACCAGGATAAATCTTCATACTGCAGGGTAGGATCGTAATGAATGACCTTAGCCAGCATTTTTTCGTATCGTGGAAGATGCGCGTCGGCACGCTCGGTCATCATTGCAAGTACGCTGTAGGTGATATGCCCTTCTTTTATGAAGAAATAACGCCTGAGTACCGGGAATCTTTCCTGATGCATGGATTCAAGACGGGACTTCGGCATTTTCATACCAATGTGTGCCGTATCACCGGGGAAGCTGTAACAGAATGCCGTACGGCCTGCAGGCACTTTATAGGTGTAGACAGTATCCGCACCGAACATGGAGGCAGGGAGTTCCGAAAGGTATTCTTTATAACGGAAGTCTGCCGGGAAATCCTTTTCGCTGCGCGTATTCCATTTTTTTATGCCTCGGAAAACCCACAGAATCTCACGGCGCATCCCGAATTTATTTCCTGTTTTTCGTTCGATTGCTATTCTACGGGGATTGTAGAAATAGGTATGGTCAAAAAGAAATATACACTCCTCGTTGCGGCTTGCGATGGCAAGTTCTGCAAAAAAACAGGAGCTCCAGCTACCACCCATCGATTCATTGGGCATCCAGAAACCGCCCCCATCGATATACTCGGCCTTACACCCGCGCGGGACAGTCACTTTCATACCATAACGGCAGCGGATTGAATCCAAGGTCACCGCGACTTTCTCTTCTCCCGACATCAGATACCGGGGTTTTACAGAGGTACTATCGGAATGAACCGGTTTATCCCCCTTTGAACCGGGACCTCCTCCGATTAATACTTCGCTGCCTTCTCTTTCTGGCTCCGGGTACAGTTCGAATATGGAAGGCGGAGTGGAAAAAGTGAACAGGAGCACCAGTGCCAGCACCGGGAAAGCGAAGGCAAGGGCCCTGCCTGTACGACGTCTGCGCACGGAGCGTTTAATTCCGGAAACAAGCGTTTTCATTTCAAGCTCGCTGATTTTTGTTGTGTATTGTCTGTGGGCGTCTGCGAGACACTCCATCCAATCTTTATTCATAATTCGTCCTCCTTAAATACTCGGTTATTTTTTTGGCCAGCAGCAATTTGGCATGATGATACTGCGATGCCGATGTCCCTTCGTCTATCCCAAGCATATTGCCGATTTCCTTATGGGTTTTATTTTCAAAGGCGTGCAGGTTCAATACCGTACGACAACCATCTGGAAGGCTCTGTATCATGTTGTACAGTTCTTCGGGCGGCACTTTCATATAATCCGGGGCCGATTCTTCGCTCGAAGAGGGTTCGTCCGCACAGTCCAGATTGGACAAACGGCCCTTTTTTCGCAGGATACGCACCGACACCGTCATGGCAATCTTTGCAAGCCAGGCCCGGAAAGACCCTTCGCCGCGGTGACGGAAACGTCCGAAGGAGGTCGCCGCCTGCACGAAAGTGTCCTGTACCGCGTCTGCTACATCGTCGTTATTATCCAGATAACGCCGGCAGATAGTGGTTACGAATGCAATATGTGGTTCAAAGTCCATTCTAATTGATAATAGCGCAAGACTGAGAATCTTTGTATGTAAAGATATCGATTTCTTTGTTAAATTTGTAGAATATGAAAAAGAAACTGATAATCTACATAGGGATAATCATTGGTTTTCTGGTGCTGGCTTACGGTTTCGTTCCGCAGGTGCTGGGGGGCAAAATCATCAACCAGTCGGACATCTCGGGTTACCGTGGCATGGCGGAGGAGATGACCCGGTGGAACAAGGAGCACCCCGACGACAAAACCGCGTGGACGGAGTCGATGTTCGGGGGCATGCCCACCACAACCATAGAAGCTTCCACCGAGGGAGACTGGACCTGGCCTCTCTACAAGGGCCTGATGACGGGCAAACGCCCTGCGAACTGGCTGTTCGTGTCGATGCTGGGAGGCTTCCTGCTGCTGCTCGCGTTCGGAGTGAATCCCCTGATTGCCGCGGGAGGTGCGGTGGCCATCACCTTCTGCTCGTTCAATTTCCAGATAATCCAGGTAGGCCACAATACGAAGATGCAGGCCATTGCGCTGATGCCCTGGGTGCTGGCGGCGCTGGTGTTCGCGTATAAATCCGCAATAGCGAAGAAACTGCCGCAGGCGCTGCTGGGGGCTGCATTGTTCGGTCTAGCCGTCAGTTTTCAGGTGAAGGCCAACCATCCGCAGATATCCTACTACCTCGCGCTGGTCATCGTTTTCTATGTGATTACCGTGTTCGTCTGGCTGCTGGCCGACAGGGAGCGCCGTGCGGCGGTAGGGAGATTCTTCGCGGTATCTGCGCTGCTTCTGGTGCTGGGTCTGGCGGGGATAGGGACGAACGCTTCCAAACTTCTCCCTACCTTTGAATACACCCCATACTCCATGCGCGGAGGATCTACATCTGGAGAAACCAAGGGCCTGGATCTCGACTATGCCACGGCCTGGAGTTATGGTTGGGAGGAACTCCCGAACCTGATGATACCCAACTTCAATGGGGGATCATCGGCAGGCGCGCTGGGTCCGGAGAGCGAAACCTACAAACTGCTGAAGCGCGCCGGGCAGCCGAATCTCAAGCAGATCAGCAAGCAGCTTCCCCTCTACTGGGGACCCCAGCCCTTCACAGCCGGCCCCATGTTCATCGGAGGCATCTCCATCTTCCTCTTCCTGCTCGGACTCTTCTGCCTGAAAGGCAAGGAACGCTGGTGGCTGCTGGCGGCTTCGCTGTTCGCTGTCTTCCTCGCGCTCGGGCATCATTTCATGTGGTTTACCAAGCTGTGCTACAGCTACTTGCCCCTCTATAACAAGTTCCGTACAGTCTCCATGGCCCTGTGCGTGCTGCAGATAAGCGTGCCGCTGCTGGGATTCATCTTCCTTGACCGCCTTGTGCGCGGGGAGATTCCCGCTGAAGATGTGCGGAAGAAGGGTCTGGTCGCCTTCGCTCTCACCGGCGGAGTCTGCCTGCTGTTCTGGCTCTTCCCCGGGCTTGCGGGCAGTTTCAGCGGCGCATCCGACGCAGGGATGCAGGGGGCGCTGCTGGACGCTCTGGTAGCAGACCGCATCACCCTGATGCGAAACGACGCCCTGCTGTCATTCATTCTGATTCTGGCCTCCGCAGGTCTGCTCATCTGGGCCAGCCGCAGCGCTAACAAGAGCCGCAGGGTCACCTCCGCACTCTGCATCTGCGCCCTGGTGCTGGTGAACATGTTCGCCGTGGGCAAGAGATATCTGAACGCCGACGACTTCGTCACTCCGAAAAACTTTATGTCCCAGTTCGACCAGAGGCCCGCGGACAAGGCCATCCTGGCGGACACCGACCCGTCGTACAGGGTGCTGGATCTCACCGTGAACGTGTTCAACGACTCGCATCCTTCGTTCTGGCACAAGAACATAGGCGGATACTCCCCGGCCAAACTGCAGATATACCAGGAGTATATCGAGAGCCATTTGCAGGGAGAGATCTCACAACTGACAAAGGCCCTGCAGGGAGTTTCTACCGTGGCTGAAGCCGAGGCAGCCCTGCCGGAACTCGAAGGATTGTCCAAACTCAACTGCCGCTATATCATAGTAGACGGCAGGGCCGCTCCGCTGCGCTATCCTTATGCCAGGGGAAATGCCTGGTTCGAGGGTGCGGACAGCCTTCAGACAGACAATGTGCGCCTGATCAGTTATGCCCCCAACCGCCTCCGCTACGAATACACGGCTTCTGCGGACAGGAAGGTGATATTCAGCGAGGTATGGTATCCTGCCGGATGGAAGCTCCGTCTGGAAGATGGCAGCGAGCTGGAGATGGCCCTCAGCGACGAGGTCCTGCGCAGCGCGGTGGTGCCTTCGGGCACGCATACCCTGGAGATGAGTTTCGAGCCGGCATCCTACGCCCGCGGCGCGGCAATGTCCCGGATCTGCTCCATCCTACTGATCCTGCTCGCGCTGGGAGCGATATCTGTCATTGTTGTTAAAAAGAACTGATTCAGGAACTGGAATGCCGACATCGTGACGCCCTCGGCACGATGCGGCCTTTTCCAGTTCCGGCCAAATATTATTATGGAAGTAAGAGCTAAAAAGGCATTAGGCCAGCATTTCCTGGTAGACCAGGGCGCGGCGCAACGGATAGTCGCCGCACTGGAACCGGAAGAAAACGCAAGAGAGGTCCTCGAAATCGGACCCGGAATGGGAGTGCTGACGCAGTATCTTCTTAAGCGCGAGGATATCGACCTCAAGATGGTGGAACTCGACGAGGAATCCGTCAACTATCTGCTTACACATTTCAACGGCATGCAGGGCAGACTTTTCCTTGCAGATTACCTCAAGTTGAACGTCGATCATCTTTTCAAGGGCCCGTACCGCGTGATTGGCAACTTCCCCTACAACATCTCTTCGCAGATATTCTTCAAGATCCTGGAGAGCCGCGACCGCATCCCCGAGGTGGTCTGCATGATTCAGAAGGAGGTTGCAGAGCGCATCGCCGAGGGGCCCGGGAGCAAGACCTACGGCATCCTGAGCGTGCTGCTTCAGGCTTGGTATGACATAGAATATCTGTTTACAGTGGAGCCGGGAGCGTTCGCTCCGCCGCCCAAAGTGCGTTCGGCCGTCATCCGCCTGCGCAGGAACGGTCGTAATGAATTGATGCCCTCTGCGGGAAGCAAAGGGCAGGTCAGTACTCCACAAGGGAACGCCGGCAACTGCATTCCGAAGGCCGGCGCTCCAGTAGACGAACGCCTGTTCAAGTCCGTCGTGAAGACGGCGTTCAACCAGCGGCGGAAGACCCTGCGCAACGCCCTGAAGCCTCTGCTGAATGCGGATGCGCCGGGCTATGCGGAATTCGTCGCCGATCCGGTCTTCGACCTTCGGGCGGAAAGGCTGTCGGTGGAGGACTTCATCGACCTGACGGCGAAAATCGCCGGTCACCTAAATGGTTGACAGACTGTCAGTTGCTGGAAACAAGTCGGCTGATTTGGCCGATTTGTTTTCGGGAAAGCATTGATATTCAGAAGGATAGCTGCCCGGCAGATTATACGATAGTTTTTGCTATTTTTGTAGATATGAAAGCAATCATCAGCGGATATGGCAAGATGGGCCATATGATAGAGAAGGGGCTTGCTGCGCATGGCATCGAACTGGTGCAGGCGAGCGAGGATATATGCGCGACACCTCCGGCAGTGGCGAAGGAGTGCGTCTGCATCGATTTCACCACCCCGGCCGCCTTCCGGGCGAACTACAAATTCATCGCCGCCAATTTCAAGGCGGCCGTCATAGGCACTACCGGCTGGAACGACATTCAGGACGAGGTGATCGCCGAATTCGAGAAACAGGGCACGCCCATGATCTATGCGTCCAACTTCTCGATAGGAGTGAACGCCCTGTTCGCGGCGGTGGAGAAGGCCGCGAAGGTGCTGAAGGGCCACGGATACGAGCCGCACATCACAGAAACACATCACATCCATAAACTCGATGCGCCCAGCGGCACTGCCAAGAGTCTGGGCCAGCTGGTGCAGAAGGAACTCGGCGGCGCAGAGCCGCAGATAGATTCCATACGCGAAGGAGAGGTGCCCGGCATCCACACGGTGGAGTTCAAATCCGGCGTCGACCGCCTCAGTTTCACCCACGAGGCATTTTCGCGCGAGGGGCTCGCTGAAGGAGCCATCGCCGCCGCCCTTCTCACCGAGGGCCTGAAAGGAGTACACGAATTCAAAGACCTGATATTATGACAGAGTTCAAAGGTTGCGGAACAGCGTTGTTCACGCCGTTCAAAGACGGTAAACCGGACCTCGGGGCGATGGCCGCATGCGTCCGCCGTCAGGTAGAATACGGGATAGATTTCCTCGTCCCCCTCGGCACAACGGGAGAGACTCCCACGCTCAGCGATGCCGAGAAACTCGATGTTTTCCATTGCACCCGCGAGAATGCTGGCGGCCTGCCGGTAGTGGTGGGAGTGGGGACCAACAGCGTGAACGGCACGCTCGCGAACATACGTCTGCTGAACGAGGCGGACGCCTTCCTTGTGGTGGCGCCATACTACAACAAGCCGCCTCAGAGAGGGATGTACGAGTATTTCAAGACCATCGCCGGCGAAACCGACAAACCCGTCATCCTCTATAACGTGCCCGGCCGCACCGGTTCCAACATCGAGGCGGAGACGACTTTGAGGCTCGCGAGCGACGTGCCCAACATCGTGGCAATCAAGGAGGCATCCGGCAAGTTCGAGCAGATAAATGCCATACTCGAAGGACGTCCCGAGGGCTTCAAGGTGTT
>CAMNAD010000082.1 GCA_946530505.1 uncultured Bacteroidales bacterium | reverse complement strand
TAGGCCCACTTTGGAAGGACGTAAGTGCGTCCGGTGATCTGCGTGTAAAGATCCAGCACGGAAGGCATGTCGGTACCCGCCATCAGATAGAAATCGGCGGTGCCGGCCGTATTGTAGATGTTGAACCTGTCGGGATCGGTGAAACCCACATCGAAATGGCACTTTCTGGTGGTGTTGTCGAACACTCCCCATCCGCGCGAGCTCATCATGAAAGGCATTGGGATTTCCGTATGCTGGTAGGCAGTCCACATGCGCAGCATCTCGCCCCTGTGCTGTATGTGCTCGCGGGAGGTGCTTCCGCCGCCGTAGAAGCGCTCGCCGTCTTCCATGCTGAGGCTGATGATGCTTGCGGTGGCGGGGTCTCCCGCCTCGGCCACGTCGCGCTTGTTCTTCGCATTGCTGTCATCACCTATGATGCCATCATTTTTGGCCACCACAAGGCCGCCGAACTTGTCGATCACGGCTTCGGCAAGCGCCTTGACTTCCGCGCTGCCGCCCTTATGGAAAACTATTTCGCGTACTATCGCCTTTCCGTTTACATCCTTAAGGCAGATGGCGCCCGTAGCTTTATTGATGCAGATGCTCGCAGATGCAGTGCTGACGATGAATTGTCCTTCTTTGTCACTTACTATCTCACCGGCTGCAAGCCAATCGGTCTTGACTATGCCATAACGGTTGAGAAGGGCCTCGGGAAACTGCCCGTCGGGGCTTATGCAAATATGGAAAATATTCCCTTTGCAGGCCTCCACACCGATGGAAAGGCCATTCTCGAGTGTGACTCTATGCACAGGATTTGCAACCGCAAGCATTGCGGAAAGCAGACTGATAACAAATAGTGAAGTCTTCTTCATATTTATAATTCTACGAAATTTACATTTATTCCCGGATCCGTCTTGGCGATCTTCGCCATCTCGTCCATGTTGAAGCCCACCTTTCCCAAAATGAATTCAGGCACATTGTACGATTCCAGCTGAAGGGTATAATGGTGAGAATCTTTCTGAGGAAGCAGGAACGCCTTGGAGGCATTGCCATCCTCGTCGACATGCGAAATATACAGTCTTGAATAAAGGCCGTCCAGTCTGCGGCTGGCATAGATGATCCAGCGGCCGTTGCCGCTCCAGCAGTGATAGCTTTCCGTATCGTCGCTGTTTGCGCCATCCAGGGAGATGTCGGCTCCGGTACTAAGATCAATCACGTGAAGATCCGCATCATGATGCCAAATTCCGAAGCAGCCGTAATCCGTTTCGGTGAAGAGCAGGAACCTGCCATCAGGTGAAACGCGCGGGAGAGTGGCTCCCCTGCCGCTTTTCCATGCGCTGTAGACAGTGTCCACCTTTGTGCCGAAAGACTTGCTTTCGGCATCGAAATCGATGGAGCAGATGCTGTAGCGGATATCCTTGTAGCCTCCCGGCACTTTCTGCGCAGGAGACGAGCAGAAGAAAAGCTTCCGTCCGTCAGCCGAAAAGGCGGGGAAAGTCTCGAAACGGGTGGAATCCGTGATAAGACCGGTAGTGAACACCTCGTGATTGCGGGTATCATACATCACCACATCCGAAACGGAATCATAAACCTCTATCCTGTTCCTGTTCGTAGTGTGGAAAAACTGTGCGATGTCATTGACGGAGAAGGCGATGAAACGCCCTCCGGGATGCCATCTCGGATATACCAGAGCGGAAATCGTCTTAGGAGTTTTCGTGTTCAGCTTCTCTATCTTCCCGTCCATCCATGTGTATGTCCCGCCGTTCACCGCGCGCATGTGGAACATCATCCTGTCCGGATCGCGGTTGCAGAAAGAATGGCAGTTCATGCAGTTGTCGCCCGTCTTGTCGTTCGTTATGATCGGGGTCTGTTCGAAAGTCTCCAGATTGCGCTGGTAGAGCCCCATCCTGTACCATGTCTCGTACCCGGGAGGTATCAGGCGGTAGGCCACGAATGGATCGATCTTGTCGGCGCTGACGTGTATGACGAAGGGCTTGAGCCCCTTCCATCCGTCTTCTTCCCGGACGCACACCTGTGCCCGTATGTCCTCACCGGTAGCGGTAAGGGTGCGCCATTTCCTGATGGGGATATCGAATTCGGGGCCTTTTATACAGACGGTCACCTCGCCCGAAGACAGGATCAGGGCGGTTTTTCCCGAAGGAGCGTCACAGCGGAAATTAAGAGGTGCTATATTGCAAGGGACGGTCACATCGGAATAATCGGGAAAAACGGCGGGCCTGGAGTCGATTTCGCCGGAAAGCTCTATTCCACCACCGCAGGACCACAGGAAAACGGGCAGGACGGCTGCCAGGATAATCAACGGACGTTTCATAGGCTTGTGTTGACTCTCATGATATAATACCAGAAGGTGTCCTTGTACTTGTCTTCGGACAGACCTGTTTCGAGACGCGACTTGAAATCACGATACCGTTCATATGTCTTCTTGCTGACACCCATCTTTTTCCAGTAATTCCGCTCAAGTTCCGACAACATGCAGGCGGCTTCCGCAAAAGACCTCGGCAGGGCAGGAAGGGAGACGGTACCATAGAATTCGTCGAGGAAAGCCTTGAAGGCTTCCATGTTGCAGTCGAGAAGATACATCACTCCAAGATACTCGGCAGTGACCGTGTGGAAGGGATTCTGCCGCAGAATGTATTTAAGGTCCTCTTCTATGCCTTCCGAAAGGGCGATCCTGTCTTCTTCGAGCACGCACCGGCGTTTGGGGCCAAGCACGGGATCGGCCTCCACTGCGGCATCGTTTCCGAGCATGTTCCTGTACAGCGAGCAGTCATAGCCGTCTCCCTCAAGGATGTCAATGTATTTTTCCGCGACTTTCCAGGCGCCGTAGATCAAGTTCGTCTGCACAAGGCGGATGAGCATCTCGGGAACGTATTCCTCCTCCGCCACGACATTGGCTTCGAAGGCCATACGCTGCGAAAATGCGATATTTCCCATCGCAAAAAAAATGTCGCTCGAAATCCTTCCGACCTCTTCGGTCCTGTTCCATTCCGGAATAAGTCCGAGGGAAGTCGCCTGGGTGTACTTGAAAAGGTCCTCCGCCAGGCGTCCTGTCTGAGCAAGGGCGAGATTGAGTTTTGCAAGTTCCAGATAGTTAACCTCGAACTCGTCATTTTCGTAGGTCGCGATCACCTTCTCCCAGTCGGTCGAAGGCAACTGCCTGGTCGAGCACGAACAGGCGAACAGGAACAATATGGATACGCAGTATCTGAAAAAATGCATTGTGGCAATTTTCTCGTAAATCTACGAATTATTTTGCATTTTTCGTGGCTTGCCATTAAATTTGTAGGACATGAAAACACTAACCAGGATTTTTCTGCTCTTGCTGGCCGGATGTGCGTCCGTGGCTCTGAACGCCAAAGACTGGCACGCCACCGACTTCGGGGCAAAGGCAGACGGACACACCCTGAACACCTGCGCTCTGCAGGCCGCAATTGATCATATTAGCGAAAATGGCGGAGGAAGGCTCATTCTCTCCGGAGGCGACTTCGTCTCGGGGTCCCTCTATCTTAAAAGTGGCGTAGACCTTCATATCAGCGCAGGATCGCGCCTTCTCGGGTCCCTCAACCCTTGGGACTACATCAAGGATCCCGTTGCAGGATGGACTGCGCTGCTGCTCGCTGTCGGCCAGAAGGACATCTCCATCAGCGGCAACGGAGAAATCGACGGGCGGGGCTTTGAAGTCGCTAACAATTACGTGCAGTCCGTACATCTGGGGCTGATCGAGGACGCCCTTGGGCTGGACAGGCTGGATGCTCCCAAACGCCCGGAAAACATCCATTTCTACCGCTGCGAAAACGTCAGCATCACGGATGTCGCCATCAACCACCCCGCGTGCTGGAACCAGCAGTATGATCAGTGCCACAATCTCCTGATAGAAAGGGTGAAAGTAGATGCCAAATGCTACTGGAACAACGACGGCCTCGACGTGGTTGACTGCTCCGACGTAATCATACGCGACTGCGACTTCGACGCTTCCGACGACGTGTTCTGTTTCAAGAGCCACGTCCCGTACGGGGTGAGCGAGAATGTGCTGGTAGAGAACTGCCGCGGACGGTCGAGTGCGAACGGCATCAAGTTCGGAACCGTCACAAGGGGCACATTCCGTAATTTCGTATTCAAGAACATAGAAATTTACGACACCTTCCGCTCTGCGATCACCATCGCGAGCGTAGACGGGGCCACCATAGAAAACATAGAGGTCGACGGACTTCGCAGCATCAATACGGGCAACCCGATTTTCCTTCGCACCGGTTCCCGCAATGGCGGCACGGCACCATGCCTGCGGAACATCGTAATCCGCAACATGTATGCAGAAGTGCCTTTCGAAAAACCGGATGCCGGCTATATGTACGAAGGGCCGGTAGAGGATCTTCCGCGCAATGTATGCCCGAGCGGGATACAGGGCATTCCCGGACTTCGCATACAGAACGTGCTGCTGGAGAATGTCGAAATACATTATCCCGGAAAGGCCGATGCATCGTATGCCTTCCGCGGCACTTCAAAAGCGGAACTCGAGGCCATCCCCGAACTTGAAAAGAGTTATCCCGAATAC
The DNA here is from genome assembly GCA_946530505.1 of uncultured Bacteroidales bacterium. Classification (GTDB taxonomy): domain Bacteria; phylum Bacteroidota; class Bacteroidia; order Bacteroidales; family UBA932; genus Cryptobacteroides. The sequence goes on along the minus strand of CAMNAD010000082.1, from coordinate 2,360 downwards.
TCCAACTGGAAGGAACTCCCCGCATGGGGATTCTATATCCGACACGCCGACGACATCACGTTCAAGAACGTCAAAATCGTCGTAGAAGACGAGGATTACCGCCCCGCCGTAGTCGCAGACGACGTCAACGGCCTCGACCTCAAGGGCCTCACAATAATCCAGAAAAGCGCTCCGAAGGGGAAGAAACAGACGGTGTTCAACAAGGTAAGAATATTCAATTTATCCAAATAATCAAAATGAAGAAATTGCTCAAAATTGCTTCAGTTCTGGCTCTCGCCCTATTTTCGGTCAGCGCAGGCGCCAAGGACTATCTGGCAACCGATTTCGGAGCCAAGGCAGACGGAAAGACTCTCAACACCGCATCGCTGCAGGCGGCCATCGACTACATCTCGGACAACGGAGGCGGAAGGCTCGTACTGAATGGCGGTGATTTCGTGTCCGGCACAATCTATCTAAAATCGGACGTCACCCTGCACATCGAAGAAGGATCCCGCCTTCTGGGTTCCCTCAACCCATGGGACTATGTACGTGATCCTGATGCGCAGTGGACCGCTTTCGTCTTCTCCATCAAGCAGAAGAACATCGGAATCTCCGGCAAGGGTGAAATCAACTGCCGCGGCTTCCTGGTAGCCACCAAAGGTGTGGATTACTGCCATCTGGGCCTGATCGACGACCCCCTCAAGCTCGACCGCCTTCAGGAAGGCAAACGCCCCGAGAACCTTCATTTCTTCAAATGTGAAGGCATCACCGTAAAGGACATCACCCTGCGCGATCCCGCCAGCTGGAACCAGCAGTACGACAAATGCCGGAACATCCTCGTGGACGGAGTGAAAGTGGATGCAAAATCCTACTGGAACAATGACGGCATCGACATCGTAGACTGCTCCGACGTTGTCATCCGCAACTGCGACTTCGACGCTGCTGACGATGTTTATTGCTTCAAGAGCCATAGCAAGGACGGTGTTTCCGAAAACATACTCGTAGAGAACTGCCGCGGACGGTCGAGTGCCAACGGAATCAAGTTCGGAACCTACACCCTCGGCAAGTTCAAGCATTTCCGTTTCAAGAACATCTACATCTACGACACATATCGTTCCGCCATCACGATCGCTACCGTGGACGGAGCATCCATTGAGGACGTGGAAATCGACGGACTCAAGAGCATACATACCGGCAACCCCATTTTCATCCGCACCGGTTCCCGCCGTCCCGGCGAGAATCCCTACATGAAAGACATCGTCATCAAGAACGTTTATGCCGAAGTTCCTTTCGACAAGCCCGATGCCGGTTACATGTATGAAGGCCCCGTGGAGGATCTCCCCCGCAACGTATGTCCCAGCGGCATTCAGGGCATACCCGGAATGCCCATCCAGAACATTACTCTCGAGAACGTCGAGATAGTTTATCCCGGCAAGGCCGACGCCAACTACGCATTCCGCGGTTCGTCCAAGGCCGAACTCGAAGCCATTCCCGAACTTGAAAAGAGTTATCCCGAGTTCTCCAACTGGAAGGAACTCCCTGCATGGGGATTCTACATCCGCCACGCCGAAGGAGTGAACTTCAAGAACGTCAAGATTACGGTGAAGGGCGAGGATTACCGTCCGGCCATCGTTGCCGATGACGTTAACGGCCTCAACTTCAAGGGCGTGCAGATTTTCCAGGAGAATACTCCCAAGGGAAAGAAGCAGATCATAACCAACAATGTCAAGAAATTCAAAAACAAGAAATAATGAAAAAGATAATTGCTATAGCAGCGGCTGCTCTTTTGTGTATCGGCAGCTTTGCACAGGGAAAGGAATATCTGGCATCATACTTCGGCATCAAGAGCAACGGAGAAATCGACAATACGACCAGTATCCAGAAAGCAATTGATTTTATTGCCGAAAAGGGAGGAGGCACCCTGACGTTCTCCGTAGGACGCTATCTCACAGGCGCCGTGTACCTCAAGAGCGGAGTCAATATCAGGCTTGATGCTGCTTCCGATATCATCGGTACCGACAACATCTACGGTTACAAAGGGCAGAAGGCGATCTTCAATGCCATCGGTGTCGAGAACGTAAAGATTTATGCAACACGTGGCAACGGCGTCATCGACGGTCGCGCGGACCTCGTCCTCAAGAGCTACAACGACCAGAAGGCAAAAGGGTATATCAGCGCCTCGACTCCCGTTCCCACCCTTCTCTATTTTGAGAACTGCAAGAACATCAAACTGCAGAAGTTCCTGTATCGCAATCCTGCGACTCCCGGGAAGTTCTATGAAGCAGTCAACAGCGATGTGACCGTGGAGGGTTGCTTCACCGATACAAGAGACTGATGAAGAGAGTGATACTGGCAGCGGCGCTGCTGGTGCTTGCAGCGCT
>CAMNAD010000081.1 GCA_946530505.1 uncultured Bacteroidales bacterium | reverse complement strand
GTCTCAGTTCCAGTGTGGGGGACCTTCCTCTCAGAACCCCTAGACATCGTCGCCTCGGTGGGCCGTTACCCCGCCGACTAGCTAATGTCACGCGAGCCAATCCGTATCCAATGAATCTTTCAAACAAAGACCATGCAGCCTCTGTTGTTATGGGGTATTATAAGACGTTTCCATCTCCTATCCCCCAGATACGGGCATGTTGCTCACGCGTTACGCACCCTTCCGCCGGTCGCCGCCAGTGTATTGCTACACCGCGCTGCCCCTCGACTTGCATGTGTTAAGCCTGCCGCTAGCGTTCATCCTGAGCCAGGATCAAACTCTTCTTTGTATATTTTATCTCTTAGCTTGATTCCGGCACTCTTTTCAATCTCTTGAATTGACGCTCTCGATCTATTTTGTTCTCGGTACTTGCTTGTACTTGTTCTTCCAGTATTTTCAAAGATCATATCCGTTTAGAAAACCCTTTTTCCGAAACGGGCTGCAAAGATACGCACTTTTTTGATACCTCCAAACTTTTTTTCCATTTTTTTTAATTATTTTCGTGCTCGATGAAAAAAAACACGGTTTCACTGGGAAGTATTTTCGCCGTCTTCGCCAAGATAGGAGCATTCACTATCGGGGGCGGCTATGCCATGATTCCATTGATAGAGGCTGAGATGCGCTCGCGAGGATGGATTTCGGAAGAGGATATGCCGGACATAATAGTACTTGCACAAAGCGCCCCCGGCATTCTTGCCGTAAATATGGCCATCTACTCGGGCTATCGCCTGCGCGGCATCAAGGGCGCCCTGGCCGCCAGTCTTGGCGCCGTCCTCCCCTCTTTCGTCATAATCCTTCTCATCGCGATGCTCTTCACTGGCATCAAGGACAATCCAACCGTAATGAAGATTTTCCGCGGCATACGCCCGGTGGCCGTAGGACTGATCCTGGTACCCGCCTTCAATATGGCAAAAAAGGGCTGCAAGAAGTGGTGGGCATGGCTCGTCCTGGCGGCTTCTCTTATTGCCGTCGCGTTCATCAAAATATCTCCCGTATATATCATATTGGTAACAATAGCTGCAGCGACGGCAGTGAGTATGGCGAAGGAGGCGCGCGCGCGGAAATGATCTACCTTCAACTCTTCGCTACATTCTTCGTGATAGGGCTCTTCACTTTCGGCGGAGGGGCAGCAATGTTGTCTCTGATACAGACGCAGGTGGTGACCAGATTCGCCTGGCTCACCGAGGCCCAGTTCACGGACATCGTTGCCATCTCGCAGTGCACTCCCGGGCCTATCGGGATCAACTGCGCGACCTACACCGGATACGAGGTGGCCGGAGTAGCCGGTTCCGCCGTGGCGACCTTTGCTCTGGTTCTGCCCTCATTTATCATCTTTTACGGTATCATTTCGCTTTATAACAAATACCACAGGACAAGCCTCTTCGGCGACATAATGTCCGGACTAAGGCCGGCCGTAGCCGGATTGATAGGGGCAGCCGCCATTATCCTGATGTTCCGCATCTCGATGGAAGGAGGCCTCCCAAGGATGCAGATAATAGAAGAAAACTTCGGTGACTGGAGCTCATGGACCATACTTGCAGCCAGTTTCATTGCATCTTTCTTCTTCAAAGTCAACCCAATCCTGCTCATATTGGCAGGAGGAATCGCAGGATTATTAATTTATTAAATATGAAAAAAGCTATCATCGCAGCATTCTGCCTGTTTATAGGCGCAAGCCTTCAGGCGAAGAAGGCAGACCCCACGCTCAACATCATCCCCGAGCCTCAAAGCATCAGTTTCGGAAAAGGGACATTCAAGATCAAGGGGGCCAACTTCAACTACGATTCTTTCCTCGATGCAGCCACAGTCGGAGCCATCGCCCAACTGCAGGACGACATCAACATCGCCTGCGGAAAGGCAGGGAGCCTGGCCGTCGCCACGGGAGTGAACTGCGGTACGCCGCTCGAAGCAATGAAAGGCATTTACTTCTTGAAAGATGCCACCATGGCGCCGGAGGAGTACAGGATTGAGATCGCAGGCAATGCTGTCAAGATAACGGCAGCCGGCAGGAACGGATTCCTTTATGCAATCAGCACTTTCAGGCAGATACTGCCGATAGAATCCTTTGGGCAGAAGCCTGCAGAAAACATCAAATGGACCATCCCCTGCTGCACCATCCAAGACAAGCCACGCTTCGCATACAGAGGCATACACCTCGACTGCGCAAGGCATTTCTATAGTGTAGACGCCGTGAAACGCTATCTGGACGTAGCGGCGATGTACAAAATCAACCGTTTCCACTGGCATCTTACCGAAGATCAGGGATGGAGGATAGAAATCAAGAAGTACCCGGAGCTGACGGAGGTCGGGGCTTTCCGCGCAGGCACCCAGAAAACCAGCGACAACAGCAAGCACGACGGCAGGCGCTACGGCGGATACTACACCCAGGACCAAATCCGCGATATCGTGGATTATGCGGATAGACTCGGCATTACAGTCATCCCGGAACTCGACCTCCCCGGGCATATGCTCGCCGCAATGGCATCCTATCCCTGGCTCGGCTGCACGGGCGGTCCTTATCAAGTCTGGACAAGGTGGGGAGTCTCCGACCAGGTGCTCTGCGTAGGCAAGGAAAGTACATTCGAGTTCATATTCAATGTGCTGGATGAGATTTGCGAGCTCTTCCCCTCAGAATATATCCATATCGGGGGTGATGAATGCCCGAAAACAGAATGGAAGAAATGCCCGGTATGCCAGGCAAAGATTGCCGAGCTCGGGCTGAAGGATGGCAACGGTGCAACAAAGGAGCAGCGCCTGCAGAACTACGTCACCAAGCGCGTGCAGGACTACCTCGCAGGCAAAGGCCGCAAGATTATCGGCTGGGACGAGATTCTCGAAGGAGAACTGGGAGAAGGCGCGACCGTGATGTCCTGGAGAGGGACCAAGGGCGGCATCAAGGCATCCAAGATGGGATTCGATGTGATAATGAGCCCCACGACCTACTGCTATTTCGACTACAAGCAGGGCTCGACGGAAGAAGACCTGAAAATAGGTGCGGTATACCCTCCTAAAAAGCCTTTCGATGCGAAGAACCTCTACAGTTACGAGCCCCTTGACGAGATAGATGCAGAGGCCGCCGGACACATTCTGGGCGTGCAGGCGAATATGTGGACAGAGTGGATACGCAACGAACACGAACTCTACTATATGCTGATTCCGAGGCTTCAGGCATTGAGCGAGGTTCAGTGGACGGTTCCAGAAAAGCGCAGCTACGATAACTTCGCACGCAAAATGAAGGAGTTCCACTTCAAACTGATGGACTTGCTCGGCTACAATTACCGTCCCGGAATTTAAAATCGAACGCCTCTCGTTTCACAACGGGAGGCGTTCTCAATTCTAACCTAAAATTTAACCTATGAAAAAACTATTCGGTTAAATTCTATTGCGAATATCGTGCCAATTGTGCTCGTGCACGAAAATTATTCTGCTTTTATGCTAACAATTTTTACCTGAGCGACAGGACGGTCGCGGCGATCGGTCTCCACTGCTGCGATTTTGTCGATAACATCAAGCCCTTCCACTGTCTCGCCGAACACGGTATACTGGCCATCCAGCTGAGCGCAGGTCTGCTCGTTCTGCACGATATAAAACTGTGAGCCGGAAGATTCCTTCATAGGATTGGCGGCATCTCCGCGGCGGGCAGCGGCAAGAGCGCCCTTCTTGTGACGATGCTGGGGCAGAATCTCCGCAGGCACGGTGTAACCGGGGCCGCCGGTGCCGAAACGGTCTGCATTGGCCGGATCCTTGGTAAGGGGATCTCCGCCTTGAATCATGAAACCGTTGATCACGCGATGGAAGAGCAGTCCGTCATAGAAACCGGAAAGTGCAAGTTTCGCGAAGTTTTCCCTGTGAAGAGGGGTGTCCTTGTAGAGTTTGATTTTGATGGTACCGTAATTGGTAACGATGTCGAAGATAGGTTCTTCGGCCAGGTCTGAGAGTTTCTTTTCCACTTTGATTGAATCTTGTTTAGCTTGTTCTGCAGCAACTGCTTCCTGCTCGGCCTGTGCCTGAGCTTCGGCAGCCGCTTTTTTCTTGTTTCCGCAGGCGGAAGCCAACAGCGCCAGCACTGCGACGCCAATGGCGAGGATGAGATACTTTTTCATATTGTCAATAAGCGTTTATTGCCTTGGAAATGCGTTTTTCAACTTCGGAAAGGTCGTACAGGCCATCGGAATTCTCGTTCAGACCGCGCAGACGCACGCGATGAGCCATCGGGGGATTGTCAAGCGAAAGCACGCTCTCTTCGCGCAGCTGATTCACCGACGCATAGATATGCCAGATATCGGCGTATTCCTTTCCGTCTTTTCCGGCAAACTTCTCTATTACCAGTTTCGATCCGATGGGGATATGCTTCTCTATCGCTTCCTCCAGCTCGTAGGGTTCCGCCTCAAGCGATGCCAGCACGCTGCCGATATTGGAATCGTGCCCGCAGAGGAAGGTGAACGTACGCTTTTCGTTCTGCAGCTCAGACAAGATGGTAAGCAGTAGAGGGTGAGCCACATTCACAGCAACCGAAGGGACGGTGAAGAGAGCGTCTCCATACCACTCCTTGACGGCGGAGATATCCGTCCAGTCGTCGACGGTGAGGGTCTGGCCGAATGCAGCCTTGCGCACATCGGGCTCTTCATAATACTGAAGCACGAGCGCATCCGAAACCGAGCACGCCATCTTGAGACCGCCCGTCATGAAAGGCTCCGCATTCAGCTTATATCCGACAGACGACGGGAACTGGGAGAATGACGAAGTGTCGGGATAGGCAGGTGAGCCGCTTATATTGATGACCTTTTCTATCGTCGAATACTGTCCCGCCACATGCACGTCAAGATTGCCGAAAAGCTCGGCGATTTCCTTCTGCGCCTTCTGCTCGAATTCAGCGGAGAACTTCGTTATCTGAGGATGAAACACGGGATCCATGGTGTCGTACTGCACATTCATCTCGACATCGGGGTTCCTGCCAGGAAGCAAGGCGTCGGCGAAGTATCTGGCCGTCACCTGGCAACGCTGCTTGGCGTTGGCATAGAAACGGAAAGCATACGGGTCTTTTCCGTAGTCGGACAGCAAACCGTTTTCGTCCATCCACTGTCTGAAGAAAGATCCCATGAGCGTTTCCAGCCTTTCGCCTTTGGGAGTAAGCGTTGCAGCATCTCCTTCCCATGCGAACCAGCTGTAGTTTGAATCCGTAAGGCGAGAGAGAACCGATCCTTTGCCAACCAGAGGAGTCCGGATGTTGTGCCTGCTCAGTATGAGTACCTGGTCCATCGTGTACTTTTGCGCAAAACCTTCCGTGCGAGGCAGCCATTCCCTGCGAGCTTTGCTTTCCGGAAGGGTCTCCCGCTTGCACTGCGACGAAGCGGTAGCCACAAATACGATCAATACGGACAAAAATGCAAAACGAAGTATCTTCATCTTTCTTTCTTTGATTCTGCAAAGATAATAAATACTTTTTTTGAGTATCTTTGAAGAAAAACTTAGATGAACCTCAAATCCCTAGCAAAAGATACGGCCATCTACGGGCTGAGCAGCATAGTGGGCAGATTCCTGAACTATCTGCTCGTGCCGGTGTATACACGCGTGATCATGGCGGAGAGCGGGGGGTACGGAATCGTCACCAACCTATATGCCTACACCGCTCTGCTGCTGGCCCTCCTCACCTTCGGCATGGAAACCACCCTCTTCCGTTTCTGCAACAAGGACGGAGAGGATGAGAAACTGGTATACAGCACCATACTGAGAATGGTCGGCGGAGTGGCGGTACTGTTCTTCGCTCTGGTGATGCTTTTCCTTCAGCCTATCGCCGGTGCCATGGGATACGCCGAGCACCCGGAATACATAGGATGTATGGCAGCGATCGTGGCCCTGGATGCCTTCCAGGCCATAATGTTCAGCCGTCTGCGGCAGCAGAAACGGCCGGTGAAGTTCATGATGCTGAAGTTCGCATTCATCATCCCCAACATCCTCCTCAACCTCTTCATCTTCCTGGTGCTGCCAAAGATGGGAGCGGCGCATCCGGAACTTATGCAAATCTTTGTCAAGTACAACTATGGCGTGGGGCTGGTATTCTTTGCCAATCTGCTCTGCACTGGCCTGGTGACCTTCGGCTTCGTCAAAGAAATGAAAGGGATCACCTACGGGTTCGACGGAAGCCTGGCGAAGCGCCTGCTCACATATAGCTGGCCGCTGCTGATCTTGAGCCTGGTGGGCGTGTTCAACCAGGTGGCAGACAAGATACTATATCCTCTGGTAGACAAGAGCCCGGAGGGGATGGTGCAGCTTGGAATCTACGGAGCCTGCGTGAAGATCGCCATGATAATGGCGCTGCTGACCCAGGCCTTCCGCTATGCCTACGAGCCCATAGTCTTCAGCGGCAGCCGAGACAAGAACAGCCCCGAAACCCTGGCGGACGGAATGAAATACTTCGTCATCTTCACCTTGCTTGCATTCCTCGCCGTAGTGATCTATCTGCCTCTTATCCAGCTGATTATAGGCGGCGATTACCGCGCCGGAATGGCGGTGGTGCCGATAGTTATGATGGCAGAGATCTTCATGGGCATCTACTTCAACCTCTCCTTCTGGTACAAGCTCAGCGACCAGACCCTCTGGGGAGCGGTCATGAGTGCAATCGGCGCATTGGTGATGGTGGCGGTGAACATCTTCGGAATCCCCCGCTGGGGCTATATGGCCTGCGCCTGGGGAGGATTTGCCGGCTACGCGACCGCAATGCTCCTCAGCTACTTCATCGGCCAGAAGAAATATCCCATCAAATATGATATGCGCATGATCCTGGGCTTCTTTGCCTTCGCGATGATCATATTCGCTGGATATACCGCACTGGGACGCACGGAACTTGGCCAATGGCCGATGATGGCCATAGGCACC
>CAMNAD010000080.1 GCA_946530505.1 uncultured Bacteroidales bacterium | reverse complement strand
TCAGGGCCAGGTTTGCGCCAACGGTATCGTAGGTATCAGCCAAGGACACGACAACGTATTCGTACAGACCCTCATCTATGCGGCTCTTCCTGAATTCTATGCAATTCTCGGCCTCGTAGGTGCCCTTATGGCATAATTACCATGAAACGCAGGGACTTTCTCAAATCGGCAGGCATCCTTGCCGCAGGAACAGCCTTGAGCGGACAGACTTCGTCCGCCAAGGCTTTCATGGGGCTCTCCGAGAATACCGGGAACGACCTCAACAGCATCAACCTTCCCATCAGGTCGCTGAGAGCTGATGTCGACAAACCCGTCAGCGTCATCATCATCGGCGCCGGCAGTCGCGGTAAAACTTATGCGAGATATGCAGAGTTGTTCCCTGAAGCCATGAAGATCGTGGGTGTCTCCGACATTCTCGATCACAGGCTCAAGTTCCTGTCCGACAAGCACGGTGTTGCTCCGGAAATGCGATTCGGCCATTTCCGCGAGGTATTCGCCTCGGGCCGGAAGCTGGCGGATGCAGTGGTGATTGCCACTCCGGACGACCGTCACTTCGAGCCCTGCATGAAGGCTCTGGAACTCGGATACGACGTTCTGCTCGAGAAACCTTGCGCACAGACAGAGAAGGAGTGCCGTGCAATCCTTGCACAGGCAAAAAAGTACAACAGGATAGTGGCAGTATGCCATGTGCTGCGCTATGCCCCCTACTTCATTGCAATGCGTGAGGTGCTCCGCAGCGGAGCCATAGGAGATATAGTCAGCGTGCAGCACATGGAGCCCATCCAGTATGCCCATATGGCGCATTCCTACGTCCGCGGCAACTGGCGTTCATCGAAAGAAACCACGCCCATCATCCTCGCCAAGTCCTGCCACGACCTCGACATGCTGCGCTGGCTGATCGACAAGCCATGCAAGAGCATAGTCGCCGACGGCGGCCTGCACCTTTTCAAGAAGGAGAACGCTCCGGAAGGCGCTCCGCTCAAATGTACGGACGGATGCCCTCACGAAGCCACATGCCCTTATTCCGCGATCGACATCTACACAAGGAAAAAGGCTCACCTGTACGTGTTCGACCTGCATGGCAAGAACGACACTGAGTCGATAATGGCCAAGCTCAAGGACCCTGCATACGACAACTACGCCCGCTGCGTCTATCATTGCGACAACGACCAGCCGGACCATTATGTTTCGGACATGGTGTTCGAGGACGGCGTCACCGCAGCATTTTCCATGGAGGCATTCTCTCCCTGGGGAGGCCGCAGGACCCGTATCATGGGCACCACAGGTTATCTGGAAGGTGACGGAAGCAAGTTCACAGTGACCGACTTCCGTACCCGCAAGCAGCAGGTCTGGGACAAGAAGATTTCCGACATTCCCGAATACAAGGACGCCGGTCACGGCGGAGGCGACCTTGCGCTGGCTCGAGACTTTGTGGAAGCCGTGGCGCATCAGGATCCCTCCAGGCTTTCCAGCACCATCGACGTGTCGATCGAAAGCCATGTGATGGGTTTCGCCGCCGAACGCAGTCGCAAGAGCGGAAAAAAGGAAAAGGTGAAAGTCTAAGTTTACCTGCGGTAGATATATAGTATCTGCCCGACACGCAATTTGTCACTGCGCAGATGGTTCCATTTTTTGAGCTGGGACACTGTGCAGTGATTCTTTTGTGCAATCCTGCCGAGATAGTCTCCGCTCTTGACCTTGTAGGAGATGCGGGTCTCTCCCCCGCTCTCTTCGATGTTCTTGAGCACCTGGGCGTTCAGGAGTTCACCCGCCCTGTGCAGATACAGGGAATCCTGGTCCGCGGCAAGGAAAGCTCCGGTCCAGGAGTATGGCAGATTCAGGATGCAGGTTCCGCTGTTTCCGGGGATGATGTCGTGGGTGTACTGCGGATTGAGAAGTTTCACCGTCTCCATCGGCACGCCGACCACCTCGTTTATCTGCTTGAAATGCAGGTTCCTTCGTATCTCGAAGGTATCCACCTTGGCGGGCATTCCCACATCGGAGGGCTGCAGGCCGTATTCCCTGGCATAATGGAAGGCGTACATGGCGCCTATGAAGGCTGGCACATAACCGCGGGTTTCACGGGGAAGATAAGGGTATATGCTCCAGAAATCCATCTTGCCTCCGGCACGCTTGATCGCCTTGTTCACGTTGCCGGCCCCGCAGTTGTAGGAACTGATCGCGAGATTCCAGTCGCCGAACACATTGTAGGCATCGCGAAGATAGCGAGCTGCGGCATCCGCCGACTTTTCCACATCCAGACGCTCGTCCATGAACGAGTTGATTTTCAGTCCGTAGAGTTTTCCCGTGCGGTACATGAACTGCCAGATTCCCATGGCTCCGGCACGCGATTCCGCCACCGGATTCAGGTTGGACTCGATGATGGCCATGTACTTGAGTTCCAGCGGCAGGCCGTATTTAGCAAGAATCTCTTCGAAGATGGGGAAATAATAAAGGCTCCTGCCCATCATGTTCGACATGTGCCGGGGCATCTTCTCGGAATAGAGAATCATGTAATTCTTCACCGTCTCGTTGAAGGGGATGGTGATGTACGCGTTCATGGCGCTCAGGCGCCGCATCAGTTCCTCGTCCGGGACATTGGTGCTGAAATGCACGGCATCCATGTCATAGTCCTCCGCTTCCCGGAAATCCGGACTGAGCCGCTGACGGTACCATACATCCATCAGACTGTCGGACAGTTCCGCGGAAAAGTCAGGCGCTCCTGCGGCCTCCTCCGCTTCCTCGAGTCCTTCGGCTTCAACTGCCTGCAGTGTGGCAAGCAAACTGTCCAGACGGGCCTGCATTGCAGAGAGCTCCTTCTTGAGCGCTTTATTCTCGGAAACCAGGGCTTTTTTGCTCTGGGAAAAGACGGGCGTGAATGAAAGCAGAACCAAAAATATGACAAGAATCTTTTTCATCCCTGTCAGAATCTAAGCCCGAGACGCAAGCCCAGAGCCACACCGCCGGGAGCGAAAGCATAGGTATTGTCCGGTGAAAGCACGGTGGGATCAACAGACATCGTGATGCCGTCGTCGATATTGAAATCGTGCATGTATGCAAACACGTTGGCATCTATCACCTGAAGGAGATAGAATCCGGCTATGGCAAGCACGGAATAGTCCCGGTAGCGGCGGTAGACGTTGCGGTAATACAGGGCCGTCTCCGCCGGGATGGGTCCGGAATAACTGGCGGCATCATCCCCCGTGGCTTCGCGGTAGATGCGTTGGAAACGCTTGTAGTTGGTCCTGTTCAGCGTGTAGAAATGCACTGAGCCCAGCAAGCCTCCCCAATAGATAGGCAGTTTCCAGGTCTCCCCATTATAAATCTGCCCCAGACCGGGGACCAGCAGCGAGTATATAGTCGCCTTGCCGGCGCTGGGATAATCGGCATCATAGCTGATAATCTCGTCCAACGCCATCCCCCAGTAAGTCAGGCCAGCAGCGGCAAAGCACAGTGTTGAAGCCTTCTTGTTATCATGATTCTTGAAATAGAAACCCCCGGCAAGGCCTCCTGCGAGGCCTGCATACACAAAAGGCAGCTTCCAGTAGTCCTTGTTGTAAATCTGGCCGGTACCAGGCATCAATGCCGAGCCGAAGACCATGTTCCCGGGCTTCAGAGTATTCTTGTGCGCGATGCCGCCGAAGAATTCCTTGAAGGAGAAAAGCACGTCGGTACTGTCCTTCGGCGAATCGGGATCGTCATTATAGCTCTGGCTGAATGCCTCCTCCTTGAACTGGGCATGAGCATGCGGGCCGAAGGCGGCCGCCATCAGCAGGAGAAAGAGTATGCAGAGTAACCGCTTCATCAGATATCCGCTTTCTCAAGAGCTGCGAGGAAATGCTGTACCTCCTCGTCAGAAGCGAATTTGACAGTCATCGTGCCCTTGCCGGAAGCAGAACGGTGCAAGGATATCTCGTTGGAGAAGTATTTTCCTATATGCGAGAGCATCCGCGTGTATTCGAAAGGCAGTTCCGACTGGGCAGGGGCGCTTTTCTGCTTGGAGGGCGACTTGAGATACTTCTTCACGAGATCCTCGAGTTCGCGGACGCTCAGGCCTTCCTTGATGACAAGGTCGCAGAACTTCTCCTGCGATGCGGCATCCGGCAGGCCGAGCAGCACCTTGGCATGTCCCACGCTCAACAAGCCGACCTTGAGGTCGTGCTGGATCTTGACGGGAAGTTTGAGAAGACGCAGGGTATTGGCGACGCTGGCGCGTTTCTTCCCCACTCTGTCCGCCATCGCCTCCTGGGTAAGGCTGCATTCGTCTATCAGACGCTGGAAACTAAGCGCGGTTTCTATAGGATCGAGGTTCTCGCGCTGTATGTTCTCAACGAGGGCCATCTCCAGCATACCCTGGTCGTCAGCCTCGCGCACATAGGCGGGTATCATCGACATCCCGGCCATCCTGCAGGCCTTGAAACGGCGTTCTCCACTGATAATCTGATAACGGCCGTCCGAAATCTTACGGACCGTTATCGGCTGGATGAGTCCCAAAGTGCGTATAGATGCCGCCAGTTCTTCCAAGGCCTCCTGATCGAAGGCCATACGTGGCTGGAAGGGATTGGCTTCGACTTTCTCGACAGGGATGCGGAGCACATCGGAAGAATCCTGCTTCGGGCGGGCCCCTGCAATCTCCTTGTTCACATAACCTACAGGCTTGCGGAACTGATCTACATTGATATCTTCGCCAAGAAGGGCCCCAAGTCCCTTGCCAAGGCCTCGCGGTTCTTTATTGCTCATTTCGTTTTTCTCCATTCCTTTCGAGCACCTCGGCAGCCAGGCTCATATAGTTGTTGGCGCCGTTGCTCATAATGTCATAAAGAATAATGGGTTTACCGTGGCTGGGGGCTTCGCTCAGACGGATGTTCCGCTGGATTATGGTGCGGAACACCATATCCTTGAAGTGCTCGCGCAATTCTGCAACTACCTGCGTATGCACTTTCGTACGGCCGTCGAACATTGTTACGAGAAAACCCTCTATGGTAAGATCGGGATTCACACCGCCCTGCACCAGGCGGATGGTCTGCAGCAGTTTGCCAAGGCCTTCCAGAGCAAAAAACTCCGGCTGCACAGGTATCATTACGGAATCCGCAGCGGTAAGGCAGTTTACGGTAGTCAGTCCCAGCGATGGCGAGCAGTCGATGACGATGTAATCGTAATTGTTCCGAATGGGCTCCAGCGCCTTCTTGAGTACGGATTCACGCTCGGGCATCTCCAGCATTTCTATTTCTGCACCCACCAGATTGATATGGGAAGGCACCAGATGAAGGCCGGCCATCTCAGTCTGGATAAGCGCGTCCTCGATGCCGATCTCCCCGATCATGACCTCGTAGAGTGTGCGCTTCTGGCCGTCGTCCGGCGAGAAGTTCAAGCCCGAAGTGGAGTTTGCCTGAGGATCCGCATCAATAATGAGAACCTTCTTCTCAAGCACTGCGAGGGACGCCGAGAGATTGATGGCCGTCGTGGTCTTGCCCACGCCGCCCTTCTGGTTTGCTATCGCTATTATCTTTCCCATACGTAGAATACTGTCAATCTACAAATTTAGCAAAATATTTGGTAACTACCCACCGTACCAACCAGGATATTGCACGTGCAATAATCATTCCCGCCAATGCTCCAACGATGATGTCGCCCAGAAAATGCTTGCCTACATACACCCTGCTGATGCTGACCCCTACGACATAGAAGGCGAAACACCAGGCAAGTACCCTGTATCGGGAGCCTCTTCCCCAGTGCTCCTTAAGAAAATACATAACGGCCACGGCCAAACCGGCCGTCGTGGCGGCATGTGCGGAGAAGAAACCGTATTTTCCGCCCTTCTTTTCCAGCACCTTGAGTCCGTTGCCGAGCATGTAATCGTCCCAGCACGGACGGTAACGTTCCACCGAATCCTTCACGAGATTTGCGAACTGGTCGATGGCAAGCATGCAAAGAGCCACGGCCAGAAGTATGACGACGGCCTTTTTTGCGCCAACCCTCTTCCAGATGAACCAGAAGAGCAGCAGATAGAGAGGAATCCATACGAAACGGTTGCTCAGCCACGGCATCACGGCATCGGTAAATGCACTGTCGAAGTCGTTGATCGCGAGTGTGGCGGCGCGGTCGGCATCCCGCAACGCCATGACGAGTCCGCTTTCGAGTATCATTTCTGCAACGCCCTCCAAAGCGTATCAGTGAGTTCCTTGATGCCTTCGCCGCTGACCGAGGATATGAACACATGCGGCAGGTCTTTCGGCAGCGAGGGTTCTATCTCCTTCTCGATTCCGGCATCGATCATGTCGCACTTGGTAATGGCCAGAACCCTCTCTTTCACAAGAAGTTCCGGATTGTAGAGGCGAAGTTCGTTCAGCAAAGTGGCATAAGTCCCGGGAATGTCGTCTTCATCTACCGCAACCATGAACAGAAGCACGGAATTGCGCTCGATGTGACGCAGGAACCTGTCGCCTATTCCCCTGCCCTCATGCGCTCCCTCGATAATTCCGGGAATATCGGCGATCACGAATGATCTGTCGTCGTAGTATTTGACTATACCGAGATTGGGCTCGAGAGTGGTGAATGCATAATTCGCGATTTTCGGCTTCGCGGATGTAACTGTAGCGAGCAGGGTGGATTTGCCGGCATTCGGGAAGCCAACCAGGCCCACATCCGCAAGAAGCTTGAGTTCCAGGATGAACCATCCTTCCTCTCCTTCCTCCCCAGGTTGTGCGAAACGCGGGGTCTGAAGCGTAGCGGTCTTGAAATTGTCGTTTCCAAGACCTCCGCGGCCGCCTTTGCAGAGTATTCGCTCTTCGCCCGGTTCGGTAAGATCCATTATGAGTTCGCCGGTTTCGGCATCCTTCACGCTGGTGCCGACGGGAACATCCAGATAGACATCCTCGCCGTTCTTGCCGTGGCGCAGCGCCGCACCGCCCTTCTCTCCGTCGTCCGCCTTCACGTTCTTGCGGTACTTGAGATGGATA
>CAMNAD010000079.1 GCA_946530505.1 uncultured Bacteroidales bacterium | reverse complement strand
GCCTTACCCGCCACGCGCTCCCCAAAAAGCCCCGCCAAGCGCGTCCAAAATACCCAATGCACCGTCAATACCCTGCCATCGGGCTGGACCGGTATCGTCTAAATCGGCCCAAAACGCGCCTACCCTGCCACGCAAATGGACCCGGTAGCCGCACCCGGCATCAATATTCAAATAAAATTGCTATCTTTGTGGTCTAAATTCTAAAACTAAAGAAAGTTATGAATCTTCGCGACGTAAAGAAGGACATCGACTACGTTCTCAGTGCCTTCATCGAAGACTGCACCGTTTGCGCTGCAGTGAATCCCAAGTCTGACGACAAGGTCATCGCCGGTCTCATGGAAGATGCAGTAGACCTCTACAACGAGCTCCGCGACAAGGTGACCGTCAAGGTTGAGGGATCCAAGAAAGCCTATTTCAACAATCTCCGCAAAGAGATTCTTGAGCGTACCGATGCTCTTTACACAAAGCTGAGCGAAGCCGTGGCAAAGGGCAACAAGGCTGAAGAACCCAAGGCAGAGAAGAAGCCGGCAGCAAAGAAGGCTCCCGCCAAGAAAGCCGCCGCTCCCAAGGAAGAAGCCGCTCCTGCAGAGGAGAAGAAGGCTCCTGCAAAGAAGCCCGCAGCCAAGAAGCCTGCAGCAAAGAAGGCAGAGCCCAAGGCTGAATAATCCCGGCCGGAAAGGACAGAAAGCGTCGGAGCAATCCGGCGCTTTTTCGTCATAGCCAATAAATTATTTATTATCTTTGTAAGCTATGACAAGAAGTTGCTTGCTCCTTACGATCGCCTGCATCGCACTCAGCGGATGCAACATCATCAACTCCATTGTCCACGACGACCAGGTCGTGGCCAAGGTGGGGGGAGAGCGCCTTTACCGTTCGGAGCTCGACAACTACATCCCCGACGGCACGTCGCCCGAGGACTCCGCCGCCATCGCCCTGCAGTACATCAATTCATGGGCGACCGAGCATCTCTTCCAGAAGACTGCGGAATCCCGCCTGAGCAAAGAAGAAAAGAACGTGGACAAGGAGCTGGAGGCCTACAGGCGTTCGCTGCTGCGCTACCGCTACGAGCAGCGCTACATAAACGACCGCCTCGACACCCTCATCACCCAGGCACAGCTGGATGAGTATTACAAAGCCCACGCAAGCGCCCTGGAACTCGCACGTCCCATCCTCAAGGTGCGCTTCGTCGACATCATGACCGACTCCCCGAACTACGAGGAGATAATTGAAAAGCTCCCGTCTCAGGGAGGGCAGGATCAGAAAGACCTGGACAGCCTCGCCTATGTGTCGGCCCCCCGCTTCTTCGACAGTTCCGACAAATGGATGGATGCCGCAGTTCTTGCCCGCGAGTTCGGAACCGACTGGTCCACAATGCTCTCCAAACTCAAAGACAAGTATATCATCTTCAATTACGAAGACCGCGGCGAGACCCGCGCGGCATACGTTTTCGCAGTGCAGTACAAGGGGCAGGCTCCTCTGGAATTCTGTCGGAATTCCATCCGCGACAACATCCTCAGCGAAAGAAAACGCGAGCTGCTGAACAATTTGGAACAAGACTTGCTTAAGAACGCGCAGGACAAGAAAGAATTCATTATCTACGAGAATGAGAATTAAACACGCAATAGCAATCTTCGCCGCCTCCCTGGCCGTCATTCCGGCCGGAGCCCAGAGGTACAAGACTATCGACAAGAACGTGGCGATTGTCGGCAACGAGCTCATCACTGTATCCGACCTCGAAAACGAGATACAGATGATGCACGCCCAGGGGCAGTCTTCCGACCGCCTTACCCGCTGCAACCTGCTCGAGAACATGATGCAGAGCAAGCTTTTCCTGATGCAGGCAAGGCTCGACTCCCTCACGGTCAACAACGACATGGTCGAGATGAATCTCAACGACCAGATGGCGCGTGTGCGCACCGCCCTCGGAGGCGACGAACAGGCAGAGGCCTACTTCGGCAAGAGCCTCTACCAGCTCCGCAAGGAATGGAAAGAACAGCTCAAGGACAATTCCCTCATCCAGCAGGAGCAGCAGGAAATTGCCAAGAATATACCCGAACTCACTCCTTACGATGTCAAGCAGTATCTCGACACCGTGGATGTAGACCAGCTCCCCGTCGTGCCGATAAAATACAAGATGAGCCAGATCTGCATCTATCCGGACAGGGCGCGTGCCAAGATGGAATGCAAGGAGAGGCTTCTGGCACTGCGCGAGCGTATCATGAACGGAGAGAAGTTCGCAACCCTGGCCCGCCTTTATTCCGAGGACCCGGGCAGTTCCCGCAAGGGCGGCGAGCTTGGCATGGCTTCCCGCGACATCTTCTGGCCGGCATTCTCCGATGCTGCGATGTCCCTCAAGCCGGGCAACATCTCGCAGATAGTCGAGACTCCGGACGGATTCCACATCATCGAGGTCATCGAGAAGAAGGGCGACATGTTCAACGCCCGCCACATCCTCCTGAAGCCCAAATACACCGCCGAAGACCAGCAGAAGGCCTTCAAGGAGCTGGATTCCCTCAAGACGGTCATCGAGAAGAAGGAAATGCCCTTCGAGGCCGTGGCGTTCTACCGTTCGGAAGACCCTGCCAGCCGAACCAACGGAGGACAGATGGCCGACCCTCATACCGGCAGCGCTTATTTCGAGATAGACCAGATAAAGCCGGAGGACTATGCGGCGGTGAAGGATCTGCAGCCGGGTGAGATTTCCGATCCCATCGCCTCGCGCGACAATGAGGGGCGCGACGGCAACCTCGTCTACAAGATCGTCCGTCTCGACAAGATTGTCCCTGCACACGCGGCCACTTTCGAGAACGACTACACCGAACTGCTCGAAGTTGTCCGCAATATAAAGCAGCAGGAAGCCATCGACAAGTTCGTCGAAACCAAGATAGCAGAGACCTACATTGTCATCGATCCTCTCTTCGGTGACTGCGACTTCTCCCGCGAAGGATGGAAGGCAAAGGTCAGAAAATAATCAGCCTCGCCATCGCACTGCTTCTGTGCACCGGCCTTTCTGCCCAGGAAAAAACTGAGCAGAAGGACAGTCTGGTGCGTCTGATAAAAGCGAAATCACTCGAACTGATCGAGAAAGGAGGGATGAGTTTCCGGAAGACCGTCGACGCTACCTTTTTCCACAACAACACCTATTTCATCTGCGATACGGCCCTCTGGAACGTAGATTCCAGGGTAATTAACGCCTGGGGGAACGTGCGGGTGGTGCAGGAGGGCACCATCCTGACTTCCGACAAGATGGACTACATCATCGACGACGACCTTATCCAGGCCCGCGGCACTCTGGTGCAGCTGGAAGACAAGGACCACAACACCCTCCGGACCCATTTCCTCGACTTCAACACCAAGGATTCCCTCGCGTTCTTCTCGCGCGGGGCCGCGATGAAGGACAAGGACGGACAGATAATCGAGAGTCTGGACGGCTCCTACGATGCCAAGCTGGGCTTCTTCCAGTTCCAGAACAACGTGAACATGTTCACCGACTCCATCTTCATCCGCAGCAGCCGCATCGACTACGAGTCGAGGCAGAGCCGTGCGGTGTTCCCGGAGCGTATCGATTTCTGGAAGGACGACAATATGCTTTCGGCCGACCGGGGCTGGTACGAGCGCCTCAGGGAAACCTTCTTTTTCAACGGGATGGTGCATGCAATGTCGAAGGAGCAGGAGTCCTGGTGCGACTCACTCTACTATTACCGCACTCCGAACAACATCCTGATGCAGGGCCGGGTTCAGGTGCAGGATACGACCCGCAATGCCTTCGCCCTTGCGAACGAACTCTTCTACGAAGATTCGGTGAAGCAGGTCACCCTGCGCCGCGAAGCTGCAGTGGCCCTCCGTACGGAGGACAAGGTGATGGGGGCGGATTCGGTCCGGCGCACCAAGGTGGACACCATCTACATAGGGGCTGACAAGCTCGTGTATTACACCCTGCGCAAATGCGATATCCCCGAGGATGTGCTTAAGGCTTCGGAGGAGAGGCTGGAAGAGATGTACAGCGATCCTGTGTCGGAATACAGGCGGAAGGCCATGGTTGCGGCGGAGGAGGCTGCGAAGAAAGCGGCGGAAGAGAATGCCGAGAGCAATCCTGCGCTTGCGCGTCAGGGAAAGCCAGGGCCGAAGGCTGCACCGGCCGCAGCTGTAGAGCAGCTTGCCCCGGCCGCAGCTGTAGAGCAGCTTGCCCCTGCCGACACTCTCTCCATGCAGCTTGATTCAGCCGCGCTGGCACAGAAAGCTTTCGCCGATTCTCTTGCCAAGGCGCGCGCGGACTCCATCCACATCGCCGATTCCCTGGCGAACATCCCTCCTCCGGACACCAGCCGTGTCGGTTTTGCCCTGGCTGTCGGCAATGTCAAGATCTTCCGAAAAGACATACAGGTCGCCTGCGACTCCATGCGCTTCAACGAGCTGGACAGCGTTGCGCGCTTCTACGTCAAGCCGGTTGTCTGGAACGACGGCAACCGTCAGTATTCCGCCGACAGCATAGGCGTTCTGGTGAATTCCGCCGGCATCGACCGTGCGAGCCTGATGTCGAACGCCTTTATCATCACTCAGGAGACCAGGGACCTCTTCGACCAGATACGCGCTACCGAGGTGATGGCCTACTTCGACACCACCTCCGCCCTCCGGCGCTTCGATGCAATGGGCGGTGCAAACGCCATCTTCTTCCTCAAGGAGAAGGAGGATTTCGCGACGGTAAACAAGGTGGACTGCAAGATGCTCTCCGCCTGGTTCAAGGACGGCGAACTGCAGACCATACACTACTTCGACTCTCCCAAGAATGACGCCTATCCTCTGCCGCAGCTGGTTGAGGGCGACCGCAAGATGAAGGGCTTTGACTGGAAGCCGGACCTTCAGCCCAAGGGGAAGGAGGATATTACCGACCTTACCGTACGCCTCTCGCAGCGAGAGGAGTATGCCGCACGGCCCAAGACAAATTTCCGCCAGACGGAGGTTTATTTCCCCGGCTACATGAAGAAGGTTTACGCCGCCATCGAGGCCGCGAAGAATAAACCGAAACAGCCTCGCACCCCTGTCCAGGAGCCTGCTGCAGTAGGGGAAACCCAGGACCTTCGCGATACAACGGTTCTGCGTGATTCCACCGCCGTGCGTGATTCCATCGCCGTGCATGATTCCACCGCCGTGCATGATTCCCTGGTCCTGCGCGATACTACCGCCCTTGCCGAACCCACAGATTCCCTGTCGCGCAACGACAGCATCCCTCCCCGTGTGCCGTCTGCTTATGAACTTCGCAAGCAGAAGCAGAAAGAGAAGGCCGCTGCCAAGGAGGCCGCATATCAGGCACGTGTGGCAGCCCGCGAGGCCCGCTGGGCTGCTGCCGATTCCATCGATGCCGCAAAGGCGGCTTTGAAGGAGCAGAAGAAACTCGAGCGCAAGCAGCGCCACGACGAGAAGGTTGCACAGAAGCAGCTGCATCAGGAAGAGGTGGATGCCCGCAAGTTGGAGAAATATGTAGCGCGCTACCGCAAGAAATACGAGAGGCAGAAGGCCCGCGAGGCGCGGAAGGCACTTAAGAAAAAACCAAAAACAGATACAGATGGAACAGATTCTGGACAGATTTCTGAGGTACGTGGCAATCGACACCCGGAGCAACGAGGATTCGGAGAGCCAGCCCTCCACGAGCAAGCAGCTGAACCTGCTGAAACTCCTGTGCAAGGAACTGAATGAGCTTGGAGTAGAAGCGGAGCTCGATAAGTACGGCTACGTGATGGGCCGCATTCCCTCAAATGTTGAAGCGGATGTGCCTGCAATTGGCTTCATAGCCCACGTGGATACTGCACCGGATGCTTCCGGAGAGAATGTCAAACCGCAGATAATCAAGAACTACGATGGATCCGACATTCCTCTGAAGGGTGTGCCCGGCCTGGCTTTGAAGCCATCCGAATTCCCGGAACTGCTCCGCCATAAGGGGGAGACTATCATCACCACCGACGGTACTACGCTGCTCGGCGCTGACGACAAGGCCGGCGTCGCGGAAATTATGGATGCCGTGCAGTATATTATGACTCATCCCGAATTCAAGCACGGTCCCATCCGCATCGGTTTCACTCCCGACGAGGAAATCGGGCGCGGCGTGGTGAAGTTCGACGTGCCTAAGTTCGATGCTGTCTATGCTTATACCATGGATGGCGGTGAGGCCGGAGAACTGGAGTTCGAGAACTTCAATGCGGCATCTGCGAAGATCCATATCCAGGGCAGCAATGTACACCCTGGCACCGCCAAGGGCAAGATGCGCAACGCCATCCTCATCGGCCAGGAGTTTGGTTCGCTTCTGCCGGTGGAGCAGCGCCCTGAGTACACCGAGGGCTACGAGGGCTTCTTCCATCTGATTTCCTTCAAAGGCAGCGTAGAGGAGGCGGACTTCGCCTACATCATCCGCGACCATTCCCGCGAACTTTTCGAGAAGAAGAAGGTGCAGATGCAGCAGTGTGCCGATTTCATCAACGCCAAGTACGGCGCTGGCACGGCCACTCTGGTGCTGAAGGATCAGTATTATAATATGCGCGAGCAGGTGGAGCCGCACTATCACATCGTGGAGATAGCACGCAAGGCTATTTCAGATGCCGGGCTCGAACCCCGCGTGCAGCCCATCCGCGGCGGCACCGACGGCGCCAACCTGTCATTCCGCGGCCTGCCCTGCCCCAACATTTTCGCAGGCGGCCTGAACTTCCACGGCAAGATGGAATGGGTCCCCCTCGAGAGCATGGAGAAGGCTTCGCAGGTCATCTTGAATATCCTTTCGGAATTCGCAAAATAATTCCCACCCTCGCCTGAAAACGGCTCAGCCGGAGTCATTCCCGTCCTCGCCTGAAAACGGCTCGCCCGGAAAAGCTCCGGCCAGCCTCCGCAACGCCCCCGCACCCTGCCGGCCGCCCTTTTTGTGGTTCCGGCGGCACATGGTCTCACATACGGCCTGGGTCCCGGGTCGGGTGGTTATCGGTGTCATTAGTTTGTTCCGGATTTCGGCTGTTTTCCGGAACAAA
>CAMNAD010000078.1 GCA_946530505.1 uncultured Bacteroidales bacterium | reverse complement strand
CTGACGCGAATGAAAGTTTGTTCCGAAAAATGGCCAAAAACGGGAACAAATGCTCAATAATTCCAGGTTTGTTCCGAAAACACGGCATTTTTCGGAACAACCAACGCGGCAGCTAAACGCCTTATTATCAGCATCTTACTTTAAAGAAAATCGGCGAAATTCGCCGACTCTCCCGCAGGTAAACTATTGACGTTCAATGCGTTGGATGCTGCGCTCCGGACGCCATCGATTCGCCGGGCAGCCCAACGGTGCGCTTCTGTCCATCATACAGCGTTCCTTCTATCCCAACGGTGCGAATATCGCAGGCAAGCAGATGCGACTGATTATTCTGCAATCAGCACGATTGAAGAAGAGTAGCTCTTGTTGAGCTTGCGTGCGAAATCCTTATATTGCGGGTAGCAATCTTTGGTGCCCAGAAAGCGTTTTGACCGAAATTCCTGGCGGATGGTAACCGTGTCGCCTTCGCAACTGATCGTGGAAGTGTAAGTACCCCAGGGCGCATCCAGCGACACATCATCCGGTTTGCTTTCAACCCTGTAACCGGCCGGGCAATGGACTGTCAGTTCGTCGATCAGCGCATAAGCATGCTTGAAAAACAGCCCATTCTGCCTTGCCGAACGCTGGGTTTCCATACTTTTGGCAACAGGATTCACCGGCACGAAAAGTCGGTTGCCGTTCCTGCTTGCATATATCTTGCAATCCATGGAATAGTCTATGTCTTTTTCGGCGCAGAAATCCCGGCCTTTCACAGCGTAGTCGCCAAAATTGTCGGAAACCGATATCAGTTTGAAATTCTCCGGCTTGATCTGCCATCCGCTGATGAGCATGCGAGTCTGATCCTGCGGGTTCATGGATGCGAAATCGATGAAGGGTTCACACTCATCCAGATAGTGCTGCTCACGGATGGAAATCTTTGCCGAACCATCTGCGGAAAGCACGACCTCGGTCTTCTGCACATCTCTCCGCAGGGAGTCGGCATAATCCCCCACTCTCACAAGGTGGCCCCCGTCTTCGCGAACCAGGAGGATCTGATGTCCCGCACAGCTGAAGTGCCTGTAACCCAAGGGGTAAGATGGATTGGTACATTCGACGAACAGAGTATCCCTGTTTTCCGGCAGAGGCACCGCGAGCATCACATGATTCATCTGTCCGACACTCACGAAGTCGGCCTTGAGATTGGCATTGCGTGTGCTGATAGCATAATAGTCGGATTCAACGCCGGCTTCCCGGAGCATGGCCTTCATATAGTTCGACAAGGCCTTGCAGTCCCCGAATCCGGTCTTGGCCACATGCGATGCGGGAAGAGGCTTGAGTCCTCCTATTCCGAGCTGGATACTGATATAACGAGATTTCTGACGCAGATATGAATACAGCGCCTGCACCTTCTCAAAAGTGGTCTTGCACGAAGATGTCAGCCTGCGTGCGGTTTCTTTCTCGCTTTCAGGCAGATCCGAAGCGCCTTCCATCAGGCTGTTCAGCCAAAGGCCATAGCTGTTCCAACTGGCCTGAGAGCCAGTCGTTCCCGCATAAGAGAAATCCACCGGCGCGGCATAGAGTTCCGGCAGACGACCATCGAAAGGCGGGATGTTGTGTTCCAGAGTGAAAGCCGGCACGTCCGAACAGGTCCACCTGTATACGTCAGTCTTGCCACCGGGCGTATGTGAAAATTCCAGGCAGGAGAAAGACTTTTCGATCTCCGTGCCAGCCGGAACCTCCAACGTGTATTCGGCTTTCTTCAGTTCGGTGTTGTCGGTTTCCAAAGGATAGAAGACCGGGAAAAGGATGATGCCGTTCTTGTAATTGACTGTATAGTCATAGACTACAGTGAACGGATATCGCATGTCCGGCCGGAAGGCACAGGCGTAAGTATCGTCGGCAAGGCCGGAAGATATGGAGTAGGAGTCGATATCTTTTTTCGATATCTTCATCTTCTTGCCCCCGTCACCGGGCAGAAGTTCAGCGCTGAACTCACCGAGGGAGCGGAAAGAATCGGTGTAAATGAAGAAAGTCCCCGCATCAAGGCCGTCTTGGTCCAGCACCTGCACCTCCCTATGCACCTTATATACTCCGGTAGTGGAAGACGTCATCCTGAAAGACTCGCTGCAATCCTGGATGACAGCATCCGGCCCTTTCTGGGCGAAGGCCGTCGTGCCTGCCGCGAGAACGGCCAGAAGCAAAGCCCTTATTCTCATATTTTCTTAAGTACGATCGTTGAATTGTAGATGTCGGACAATCCTTCCCAGTAATCCCGCAGAGCGTTGTAGGATGTTTCCAGGACCCTGTTCACATTGCGGTTATAAGAATAGATCACCACCAGGGTGTTGCCGTTGAGCTGACGGAACTGGGCGGTTGCGCGGCTGTCTATCACATCGCAGGTAAGTGAAACATTCCCAGGGAGGCTCTCCACTGCGTATCCCTCCGGAATAGTGAGGGTCATGCGGTAAACGATGTCTTCAAGAAAAGGGAAGTCGATGGGGGTGGTACGCTCGGGATCCGAGAAATCGTTTGCGGAATGGTATTTTTCGAGGAAAGGACGCACATAGATATGATCTCCCGCCACCTGCGCATCGTATGTGAAACTGATGTTCGCGACGGCGGAAGGCCCCCATTCCTTATAACCCTTGAAATCGAAAGAAGATATTTCCACATCGAGATTCTTTTCAATCGATTCGATGGCCTCTTCTTCGTCTTTGAAAGTGTCAAAAGCTCTCTTGGATTTCATGGCGATCTGGTTGCTGTCGCTTATGCGCAACTGCCCGGAAACCACGCCGTCGGCCGAAACGGCGGCGATTGCCTGCTGTTTGCTGCTGTTCTTCTGCGAACCTATGGTCGATACCCAGCTGCCTTTGCCCGAAAGGTCGATCAGCCTGGCTTCCGGAACAAGCAGGTGCTCAGGCAGGATGTTCAGATATCCATACTGCGAAGCGAAATCGGAATAGTACTTCTTTCCCGAAGGAGTCGTTACCTGAAGAATCACGCTGTCGAATGAGTCGGTAGAAATGTGGAATGTTGCAAGGGCGCCATTGGTGCGGGATTTGACCAGCACCGGCTCGGCCTTGTATCCTATCCGGTTCAGGGCGCTGCCCATAACTCCGCAGAAGTCCGCCCTGTTACCGCTGCCTTCCCGCACCGCCTTGTCGGTATTGGGGAAACGGGCCGTCGTCTTATTCCACTCAATCTTGCCTGCGACTATCTCGCGGACCTTGCGTATGACTTCCTCTTCATTCTCCAGTCCCTTCACAGCCGCCTCGATTTCATCGGCAAACGGGAGCTTTTTCTGGAATTCCTTTAGGAAACCTTCATCGACGAATTGCTTGTCGACATTCTCCCAGGTGGTGCTATAGTCCTTGAAATAGAGGAAATCCGGGATGTTCACGCTGCGAAGTTCGTAATGTACTCCAAGACGGGCCTGGTCGGGATAGTAGTTGTATTTCTCCCTCTTCAGGGCGGGCACGTCCCAGGCGGTATACTTGTCGATGACGAAATTCACTCCCAGGGCCGCACCATTGCTAAACACCATCGACTCGTTGCGACCATCCGTCACGTTCGAATTGAACAGCACGTAGCCGCTGACCATCTTATTGAAATTGAAGTAGTCAGAGTAATCCACCACGATACTGCCGTAGTTCACGGGATAACTTCCCTGCAGGAAGATAGTGCCGACATCCCAAAAGCGGGAACTGGTGATGGTAAACTGGACTTCGACCACGGACCCGACCCTGACTTCCTGGGCAGAGAAAGACACTGTGTTCAGATTGTCGTTGTATTTTTCTTCGAACACAAGTTTCTTGGGGAGTTTGCTGACCACGGTCTTGCCTTCTTCAAGGTTATAGGTAGAAACCTTTATGCCGCTCATCCGTTCGTCGCGGGAATATATGTAGATCTTGTAATCGGCACAGTCTTTCCCGGCTTCCTTGAGAATCTTGTATCGTTCGGTCACGACCGTCTGCTTGCTGAAAGACAGTTTGGTGTCCATTGCGACAGTCACTTCTATATTCCTGAACAGAACTACTGCCGCGGCGGAGGTATCGGGAGCGTAAGAAGCCATTTCCAGTTCCTCTTTTGAAATGTTGCCCAGCTTTTGATTGACCTTGATGCTCTGGGCTGTGGCTGCAATCTGGATGAATGGCAACAGGATTGCGAATAACAATACTTTGTTTCTCATTATCGGAAAGTTTGAGTGTTATTGTGCAAATCTAACAAATATTATGCAAAAAATGATTAACTTGCAGCATATTTAGAACCCCGGTTTATGGATATCAAACTCAAACAAAACTGCAAATACGCCCTCCTGGTTCCTACCAGCATGGGGCTCAGGATTACGCCCGAGAGCGGTCAGCCCGTCCACTCCAGCGATCTTTTCCACCTTCAGGCCACCAGCGCCGAGACCAACGTAGCAAGCATCTCTTCCTACCTCGGGCTTCCGGTCAAGGTACTCACCGCATTCGTGAAAGGCAGCCCCTTCGCACACTTCATCAAGGGCAACCTCCGCAGCCGCGGGATGGACTTCGAGGGGCCCGAGGTCGAGCAGGGCGGCCCCTGGGGATACCGCCACCAGATCAACGTGGCCGACAGCGGATACGGCTCCCGCGGACCGCGCGTGTGGAACGACCGTGCCGGAGAGGTAGGCCGCACCCTCAACGTGAAGGACTTCGACCTCGAACGCATCTTCGGCGAGGAAGGAGTGCAGATCATCCATCTTTCCGGCCTCATCGGCGCCCTCAGCCCGGACACCAGCCGCTTCTGCCTCGAACTTGCGCGCGCCGCGAAAAAGCACGGCACCCGCATCAGCTTCGACCTCAACTACCGCGCTTCCTTCTGGAAGGGCCGCGAGCAGGAGCTGCACGACATCTTCTCCGAGATCGCGAGCTACGCCGACATCCTCATCGGCAACGAGGAAGACTTCCAGCTCTGCCTCGGAATCGAAGGGCCTGAGGCCGGCGGAAAGGACATCGCCGCCAAGATCGACGGCTTCAAGGAGATGATACGCCGCGTGCGCGAGCATTATCCCAACGCGCAGGTCTACGGCACCACCCTCCGCCAGGTGAACAACACCAACAGCCATAACTGGGGAGCGATCCTGCTCGACGGCGAAGACTGGCACGTCATCCAGCCCCGCGAAATCCACGTGCTCGACCGCATCGGCGGCGGCGACGGCTTCGTGGGAGGCCTGCTCTACGGAATCCTACGCGGATGGAGCGGAGAGCAGTGCGCCCAGTTCGGATGGGCCAGCGGCGCCCTCGCAACCACCTTCCTCACCGACTACGCCCAGCCCGCCGACGAAGAGCAGGTCTGGAGCGTCTGGCAGGGAAATGCACGAGTAAAGAGATAGAGCCATGCTGTACTACGCAAGAGGATCCAAGACCGACGCCATCTCCCCCGAAGAGGTGCGCGCCGCGCTGAAGCAGGTATTCGACTCCATGGGCCCGAAGAAGCGCGTGCTGGCGATTCCGCCGGATTTCACCCGCTTCAACTCCTACGCGGGGCCCATCACGGAGATGGTATATGATTATTTCGGGGACACCCTTACCGACGTGATGCCGGCCCTCGGCACCCACACCCCCATGACGGAGGAGCAGATCAAGACCATGTACGGCCACACTCCCCTGGACAAGTTCCGCGTGCACGACTGGCGCAACGACGTAGTGACCGTAGGCCGCGTGCCTGCATCCTATATCGAAGAAATCTCCGAAGGGAAACTCCACTACGACTGGCCCGCGCAGGTGAACAAGCTCCTGCTGGACCCTTCCTTCGACCTCATCCTATCGATAGGTCAGGTTGTGCCTCACGAGGTGGTGGGGATGGCGAACTACACCAAGAACATCTTCGTGGGAGTAGGCGGCAGCGAAGGCATCAACAAGAGCCACTTCATCGGCTCCTCCTACGGAATGGAACGCCTGATGGGGCGTCCGGGAGGCCCTGTGCGCCAGGTGTTCGAATATGCCCGGCAGCACTTCATCCCGCAGCTGCCCATAGTCTATATCCAGACCGTGCTCGCGAAGAACCCGGATACGGGAAAGATGGACCTCAAGGGCCTCTTCATAGGCGACGACGCGGAGTGCTTCCGCAAGGCCTGCGCCCTCTCGATGGAGACCAACTTCATAATGGTGGACCATCCCATCAGGAAGTGCATAGTCTATCTGGACCCGGAGGAGTTCAAGAGCACCTGGCTGGGCAACAAGAGCATATACCGCACCCGCATGGCGCTGGCCGACGGGGGCGAACTGATAGTGCTGGCTCCGGCGCTTCGGGAGTTCGGCGAAGACAAGACCATCGACGCCCTCATCCGCAAATACGGCTACAAGGGCACTCCGCACACGCTCAAGTGCACGGAGGAGAATCAGGACCTGCAGGACAATCTGGGGGCATCCGCCCACCTCATCCACGGCTCGTCCGAAGGCAGGTTCTCGATCACCTACTGCCCCGGCCCCGGCATGACACGCGAAGAAATCGAGGGCGTGGGCTTCAAGTATTGCAGTTACGACGAGATGGTGGCCCGCTACCCCATCGACAAACTAAAGGACGGATGGAACACCATGCCGGACGGCGAGGAGATTTACTACATTTCCAACCCCGCCCTCGGCCTCTGGGCGCATCCCGACAGATTCAAGGACTGATGAAAAGGAGCGAAGCGACAACCGGCACACAGTGCCGGCAGGGTATATTAGGGGCGGAGCCCCTGATGAGACCGTTATCGCAGTCAATGCGCCCGCGCATTGTATGCGATAATAAAATACCATTCCTGCGCGGGGCCCTGGAGCCATACGCAGACGTAGTTTATCTCCCCGGGAAGGAGACCACCGCAGAGGTGGTGCGCGACGCCGACGCCCTGATCACCCGCACCCGTACCCGCTGCGACGCATCGCTGCTGGAGGGTTCGTCGGTGAAGGTGATAGCTACCGCAACCATAGGATTCGACCATATTGACACCGCATGGTGCGAGGAGCACGGCATCATCTGGCGCAATGCCCCCGGATGCAATTCCTGGAGCGTGAAACAGTACATCACCGCCCTGCTCGTGACGCTTGCCCGCAAGCGCGGATTTAAGCTTTCGGATATG
>CAMNAD010000077.1 GCA_946530505.1 uncultured Bacteroidales bacterium | reverse complement strand
AGAGGCGATGTTCCTCCCCACCAACGTGCTCGACGCAGCGGTCCTCGAGCAGAATCTTGCAGACATCCTCAAGGCTTATGGCAGCGTGGACATCCTCCTGAATGCCGCCGGAGGCAATATGGGACCTGCGAACGTGAGTCCCGAACAGACCATCTTCGACCTTGACATTGATGCCACACGCAAGGTTATCGACCTCAACACCTTCGGGACAATCATTCCTACAAAGGTTTTCGCAAAGGCCATGGTAGAGAAGAAGAAGGGCAGCATCATCAATTTCTGCAGCATGTCCTCCTTCCGTCCCCTCACCCGCGTTGCCGGATACGGCATAGCCAAGGCCGGCATGGCCAGCTGGACACAGTGGCTCGCAGGAGAACTTGCCATCAAGTTCGGAGAAGGCCTGCGCGTCAACGCCATCGCTCCCGGATTCCTGCTCACAAATCAGAACAGAACGCTGCTCACCAACCCCGACGGCAGCCTGACCGACCGTTCCCACAAGATTATCGGCCACACACCTTTCGGACGTTTCCTTGAGCCGGACGAGCTGGTAGGCGCGCTACACTATCTCGCCTGCGACGCCTCCAAGGGCGTGACCGGCACCATCGTGGCAGTCGACGGCGGATTCAACGCCTTTACAATTTAAAAAAAGCCGCTCGATTGAGCGGCTTTTTTTTTAGCGCTTGGATGTAACTTCGCGCTCGTACTTCTCGATGGCGGGAATGAACTCTTCGCCGACGGGAACTCCGTTCTTGTAATTGAAGTAATCGAACACTGCACCGAAGGGCAGGGTCTTGGCCTCTTCGAGAAGGGCAAGTTTCTGGAAGCCCTTGCCTTCCGCCTCGAACTCACGCAGTTTTGCAAGAGGCTCGAGCAGAGCGCTTAGGATACACTTCTGGGTAGCACGGGCGCCGATGATGTATGCTCCGATACGGTTGATGGAAGCATCGAAATAGTCGAGTCCGACGTGTGCTCGGTGCAGGCCGTCTGCACGGACAAGCTCCTTGAAGAAGTCGAGGGTCATGTCGTTCATTATGGTCACGTGGTCGGAATCCCAGCGGACGGGACGGCTGACGTGGAGCATCAGTTCAGGAACATAGAGCAGCAGGGACGAAACCTTGTCTGCAACGTTCTCGGTGGGTTCGTAGTGGCCGGTATCGAGGGTGTAGATAACCTTGCGGGAAGCACAGTAGCCCTCGAAGAAGTCCATCGAACCTACGGTATAGCTCTCGAGGCCGATACCGAAGAGCTTTGCCTCAACGCAGCTCTTCATGCCGGGGAGATCTTCCTTCAGGATGTCGTCAAGCGATTCAGCAAGGATTTCGCGGTACTTCTTGCGGTTTACAGTATAATCCTTCTGTCCGTCGTGAACCCAGATGTTCATAATACAAGGATCGTTCTGAGCCTTGCCCATAGCATCCGCAATCTTGCGGCAGCGCTTGGTATGCTCGATCCAGAATTCGCGGATCGCCTTGTCGGGATTTGCAAGGGAAAGATCCCCGCTCTTGGGATGCCCGAAAGAAGTGGAGTTGAAGTCGAGTTTGAAGTTGTTAGCCTTCGCCCAGTCAATCCAGCTCTGGAAATGCTCTACGCCTACTTTGTCGCGGTCTACGAACTTGCCGCCGAAATCACCGTAGATTTCGTGGAGGTTTACGCGATGGTTGCCGGCGAGAAGTGTTTTGACGAACTCGAGGTCGGCACGGACCTCATCGATGTTGCGGGCGCGGCCGGGATAATTGCCGGTTGTCTGGATACCTCCGGAGAGACCGGCATTGCTCTCGAAACCCATAACGTCGTCCGTCTGCCAGCAGTGGAGGGAAATCTGCTGTTTCTCGAGCTCTTCGATGGCCTTGTCGGTGTCTACGCCGAGGGCGGCATAACGCTCTTTGGCGTATGCATAAGCGCTAAGGATATTTGCTTCTTTCATATACTAAAATGTTTTGACTTTGAATTCTTTGGAAATAATCTCACGCATCTCCCAACGGTCTTTCACGATGCCGGCAGCCTTTGCCTGCATCATCAGGTTACCTATGGCAGTGGCCTCGGTAGGGCCGGCGACAACCTTGACTCCCGTTGCAGCCGCTGTCAGGCGGCTCATGGTATCGTTGGCAGAACCTCCGCCGATCACGTGCAGGGTATCGATGGTGAATGATGCCTGCGCACGCAGGATTTCGAGTACCTCATGGTATTTTGCCGCAAGGCTGCAATAGATGCAGCGTATCATCTCAGCGTCATTCCCGGGAACGGGCTTGCCGGCCTTACGCAAGAGTTCGCAGATTGCAGATGGCATATCTGCAGGATTTGCAAGGGAGGGATCGTCGGGGTCGATGATGCCGGTGAATCCGGCTGCAGCGCCAGCCATGGCTTCAATTTCGGGATATGTATATGTACGTCCTTCCTTTGCCCAGGATTTGCGGCTCTGCTCCAGCAGCCACATTCCGGTGATGTTCTTGAGGAAACGCGTGGTGCCCTCGATACCGCCCTCGTTCGTAAAATTGAGGCGGCAGGTCTCATCGGATATGAGGGGCTTTGGAGATTCGATTCCCATCAGGCTCCAGGTGCCGCTGCTGAGATATGCGAAATGGGGATTTGCGGCAGGAACCGCGGCAATTGCAGATGCGGTATCGTGGCCCGCCACCGCAATGACAGGAACCTGGCCGATGCCTGTCTCCTGAGCGATCTCCTTCTTCAGGACTCCAACTTTTGTCCCCGGCTGCACGATAGGCGGCAGGATATCGGGGTTGATGCCGAGCCGCTCCAGGAAAGGCTTCTCGAACTGACGGGTGTTCTGATTCATCATTCCCGAAGTGGAAGCGTCGGTATATTCGCAGACCATATTCCCGGTCAGCAGGTATGAAAGCAGATCCGGCATGAACAGTATCTTGTCGGCGGACAGCAGGGGATCGTAGCCGGCTTTCTTCTGTGCATAGAGCTGGAAGATGGTGTTGAAATTCATTATCTGGATTCCTGTCACACCATACAGTTCTTCGCGCGGGATTATTTTGAATACTTCCTCGGGAATCCCCTCAGTATAAGGGTCCCTGTAGGCCCTTGGCCATTCCAGAAGAGAGCCGTCCGCTCCTATCGCGCCGAAATCCACCCCCCAGGTATCAATACCTATCGACTCTATTCTGTAACCGAGTTCAGCCGCCCTCTTGAGTCCGGCTTTCAGATGTCCGAAAAGTTCGTCAGTATTCCAATGGAAACGGCCGCACTTTTCCTGCACTCCGTTCGGAAAACGGTGAATCTCTTCCATAGAGAATCTGCCGTCCTCGAAACCGCCTACGATCGCACGTCCGCTGGTAGCGCCGAGGTCGAAAGCAAGAAATTTGTGATCTGTATTCATAAGATGCTATTATGTAGTTTTCAAAGTTATCTATTCCAAATTGTTTTTTAACTTTGCAGTGCGACAACAAAACTTTGAGAAATGACCTCAATTCACTTGAAATATCTCGCAGTAAACCCGGTCGATCTGGAATGGGGCCTCGCAGTCAACTCCGTAGGCAGGCAGGAAATCGAGCCCGGGAGTCCGTATCCACCGGCGAACCACCCTACCAGATATCTGTTCTCTCCGGACAAGGGGCGGGTATTGAACGAGTACCAGCTTCTATATATTACAAGCGGACGCGGGACCTTTTCGTGCGACACTCTCGGCCGAGAACGCAAGCTTCAGGTAAATGCCGGCTCCATGATAATCCTTTTCCCGGGAGAATGGCACAATTACCGTCCGAGCGATGAAACCGGATGGACCGAATATTGGATAGGATTCAAAGGGCCTCAGGCGGATTCACTCGTGGCGAACGGGTTCTTCAGCAAGAACAGGCCTGTAATGGAGGTGTCGTTCCACGAAGATATCCTGGACTCCTACTCAAGGGCCATAAACATAGCCGAAACCCAGAAATCAGGCTTTCAGCAAGCGCTCTCCGGGATAGTCTCTTCTCTGCTCGGCTCTGCCTACTACCACAGCAGGAACCGCAGTTTTATGCTGTCAAATACCGACCGCATGATAGCAAAGGCAAAGATGCTCGTTGCAGAGCAACTTTATTCGATAGATCCAAAGGCCCTTGCAGACCAACTGTTCGTCAGCTACTCTTCGTTCCGCAGGACTTTCAAGGAATATACAGGATTTTCGCCCGCAAAATATATCCTCAACATGCGTATAGACCAGGCGAAGGAGATGCTTACGAACAGTTCGTCAGAAATCAAGGAGATAGCCTACAGACTTGGGTTTGAAAACACGGACTATTTCTTTACAGTCTTCCGAAGACTTACCGGACAGACTCCGATGGCTTACAGGAACGAAACACAAGGGAAAAAGTTGTGATCCCGGCGCGACTCGAACGCGCGACCCACAGCTTAGAAGGCTGTTGCTCTATCCAACTGAGCTACGGGACCATTCAGGGCCGGACTCCGGCCGAAAAAGTTTGCAAATATACTAATTTTTCTTGGATGCATTGCCATTCTTCAGAATGACGATGCGCATTATGTAAGACCAAACGCCGAGAACAATCACCAGCACTGCATGCAATTCGTGGCAGAGCGTGGCGAAGAGCAGGCCGATTTCTTCGGTCGTGCCATATAGGCCCATAAGGGACACTTTAAGCAGGTAGTGATATGCACCGATTCCACCGGGAACCGGCACCAGAGATGCCACGTTCCCCAGCGACGCCACGAAAAGGCCGTCGGCAAGCAGAGCTCCCGAAAGCTGGGGAATGGATTTCAGGACGAAGTAACTCATCAGCATATACATCACCCAGATCATCACCGAATAAACCAGGAACAGTATTTTGTTCTTGATAAGGGAGAAAGTCCTGAATCCTATCAGGAAGCCCTCCAGCATATCGTTGAGTTTGCCGAAAAACTTGCTGCGGTCCCGCAGTTTACGCACAAGCACTATGGCTGCAATGATCAGGATAAGGATTGCGCCCAGGCCCCACAGAATAATTGCATGCGATTGCAGAGGGTGCCATATATTGTCGACGAAGAATCCTCCGAAACGTCCCCAGGCGAAAACCAGCGAAATTACGAACATCAACACGATTGCGAGGATGTCCCACGCCCTTTCCATCATGACAGTGCCGAAAACGGTCTGGTATGGCAGTTTGCTTGTAGTGAGAAGGGCCGTGCGGATAAGGTCGCCGGATCCGGGAAGCGCGATGCTCGCCATGCCTCCGATGTTGTTTGCATCCCAGACGCGGCCATAGTGGATGCTGTTGTCGAGAGGGTGCACCAGCTGGTTCCAGCGCAGGGCGCGGAACACCAGCGCAAGGTATCCGGCGATGCAGAAGAGCACTATCCATCCCCAGCGCGTAGCCTTCAGACCGATAAAGAATTCTTGCCAGTTTATGCCCCGGAATGCAAGGTAAACCAGCAACGCAGCCAGCCCGAACGACAGCAGATACTTGAGTATATTGAGGATGTTTTTCTTCACAGATTGCAAAGTTACTACTTTATCCCGATATTTTTCCTTATTTTTGTTAGTCAATAGGAATAATTATGAAGTCGATTTTAGGCATAGGCAACGCTCTCACCGATATTCTGGCAATCCTGCCGGATGACAGTCTCCTCAAAGAATACCACCTTCCCCTCGGCAGCATGCAGCATGTCGACATGGAAACCGGCGACCGGATCTGGAACGCACTCAAGGAGATAGGAGTGAAGTACGTGCCCGGCGGGTCCGCTGCCAATACCATTACATGCACTTCCATTTTCGGGATGCCGTCCGGATATATAGGCAAGATAGGAGACGACGAACTCGGACAACTCTTCAAGAGCACCATGGAGCAGTTCGGAGTACGGACCACGATGCTCCACAGCGATAAATCTTCTGGCCGCTGTATGGTTTTCATAACCGGCGCAAACGCCGAGCGTACCTTCGCCGACTATATGGGCGCCGCGCTCGAGATGGGCCCGGAAGACCTGAAAGCGGAATACTTCGAAGGCTATGATTACTTTCATATCGAGGGCTATCTCGTCCAGAACCAGGACCTTATCGCAAGGGCCGTGCAGATGGCAAAGGAAGCCGGATGCATCATCTCCATCGACATGGCGTCCTACAATGTTGTCGAGAGCAACAACGCCTTCCTGCACAATCTGATCGACAGATACGTCGACATAGTTTTCGCCAATGAGACCGAGGCGCGCGCATTTACAAAACTGGCTGGTGCCGAAGAAGCTCTTCGCGAACTTGCCGGACACTGCGAGATTGCCGTGGTAAAAGTCGGCAAGGACGGCAGCTGGGTGAAGAAGGGCGACGAAGAGCATTACATTCCTGCCTGGCCTGCAACACCTGTCGATGCCACCGGTGCCGGCGATACGTATGCAGCCGGCTTCCTTTATGCCCATTCGCTCGGCATGCCTCTGAAGGAATGTGGGGAGATAGGGTCCATAATCGCTGCAAAGGTTGTCGAAGTGGTAGGCACAAAGATAGATGTTCCCCGCTGGCGGGACGCCAAGGCGGAGATTCGCGGACTGATAGACAAGATCAATGGCTAATCTGCTTCTCAATACCCTCCTTCGTTGGTTTGGGAGCAAAACTCCCACCTCCTTGATGCGCATTTCCGACATCTCTCAGGTCACAGTCCTGCTGGATGCCGGGGCAGAGGACGCTGCCGAGGCGGAAGAAAAGGTAAAAGCCTTCTTTGCAAGAAAGGGGATACAACTTGTTCTGGTCAAGGTCCTGCCCAGAAAACGCATCAAGGCATATAAGGAAACCCAGGTACTGCTATCTCTCGTACCGTATGCCGGCTGGAAGATGGAATACACCGTCCGCTGCAGCCGGGCGCAATTCAAGATAGGCCGCGTTCAGTTGCCAGGTGAACCTTTCGACCTGGTAGTATCCGATCCCTCAAACACATCATTCCCCCAGACAGAAGTGTTCGCCAGAATGATGGAACTTGTAGAATCGCTGAAATAATCAGTTTACAATGCTCAAAAAATACATCATAGTCTTCCTGATATCCATGGTTCCTCTGATCGAACTCCGCGGGGCCATTCCTTACGCAGTGGGATTCGGCCTCCCGCTGGTACCGTCTTTGATTCTGGCAGTAATAGGGAATATGCTTCC
>CAMNAD010000076.1 GCA_946530505.1 uncultured Bacteroidales bacterium | reverse complement strand
AGGGGGCCTGTTCCGAGTGAGCATACGCTCCAAACGCGGACTTTCCGCAAGGGCGATGGCAGCGGAGTTCTTCCACGGCGGAGGGCACGAGCTGGCTGCAGGAGGCAAGATATTCATGCCACAGGACATCCCCTCCAAAGAAAACGCCGCCGCTTATCTCGAAGAGATTGCGGCACGATTTCTGCGAAACGAAACGACGAACTGAAATATAGTATGAAACTGAAATATATTACAATAATCGCCATGGCCATTCTTCTTCCGGCGTCCTGCGCCAGGGAAAAGACGGTCGGCAAGAATGATGACGCCAAGCGTTTCTTCGACGCCTGGATAGCCACGAACCACCCCGGTGCAACCCGCACCCCTCTGGGTGCTTACATTATCGGCGAAAACGCCGGCACCGGCACCGAAGCTGGAAGCCTGGCATATATCCGGGTCAATTACACCACCTATACCCTCAAGGGAGAGGTCCAGTCGACCACCCTCGAGAATATTGCAAGGCAAACCGGGACATATTCCGAAACCACCTACTACGGCCCTGTCATAGGGTACCGCGGAGATGGTCT
This sequence comes from uncultured Bacteroidales bacterium, assembly GCA_946530505.1. Taxonomy (GTDB): domain Bacteria; phylum Bacteroidota; class Bacteroidia; order Bacteroidales; family UBA932; genus Cryptobacteroides. Next base: position 6,611 of record CAMNAD010000076.1, on the reverse strand, counting down.
GGAAAATATGTCCGCAGGGCTTGAGGAGGCGGTTGCCACGATGAAGGTCGGTGGGCGCAAGACCGTCGTGATTCCCGGCTGGCTGAGCGAAACGGAAAGGTATTATACCGAAGAGGAATACCTGAAAAACTGCTCCGGCACCGACCTTATCTATGACCTGGAACTCGTTGACGCTTTCGACGACATCGAGGCTTGGGAACTCGATTCCCTGCGCCGGTTTATGTCCGGCAACTATCCCGAAGCCGTCGAGGACCCCGAGAAAGAAGGGTTCTTCTATGTAGTCACAAAACCAGGACTGGACAGTGAATTCCCCGCTGACACTACAATTTACATCAATTATACAGGCAGGCTGCTGAGCGGCCGAGCATTCGACACGACTATCGCCGACACGGCCAAAGTCTGGGGGCTGTACTCCTCATCAAAGACCTACTCCCAGCAAAAGGTCAAGTGGTATGGTGACGGAGAAGACCATACCTACATCACCCTCGGGGATGATGATACAAGCACAATTCCCGGTTTCTCATATGCATTGAGCAAGATGCATCCGGGAGAGGCCGGCAAGTGTTTCTTCATTTCCAATTACGGGTATTCCGGCTCTGGATCCGGCTCGTCCATCCCCGCATTCTCGCCACTTTGCTTCGAACTGGAAACGACCGAGGAACCATAGAATGACATCCGCACAAGGAAAGGCTCCTCTGGAGCTGGAGACCAAGAAAATAAGCACGCTCCTCAAAGAATACGCGGTCCCTGGCATCATTGCCATGACCGCGAGTTCTTTGTACAATATGGTGGACAGCATCTACATCGGGCATATAAAGGATGTAGGCGCGCTCGCCATCTCGGGACTCGCGGTCACTTTCCCCGTAATGAATCTGGGTTCGGCCATAGGCACGCTTGTGGGCGTCGGTGCATCCACTCTGGTGTCGATGCTGCTGGGGCAGAAGAATTATGTAACCGCCAACAAGGTGCTGCCCAATGTGGTAACACTCAATGTGGTGCTCGGAGCAGTCTTTTCTATCCTGGTACTGGCTTTTCTCAAGCCTGTGCTCTACTTCTTCGGCGCCAGCGATGCCATCTACCCCTTCGCGAGGGACTACATGACAATCATCCTCGCAGGCTTCATCATCTCGCATCTGTATTTCGGCCTGAACGCCATGATACGGGCTACCGGCAATCCCCGGCTGGCCATGGGGCTGACTCTGTTCACGGTCATCAGCAACGCCATCCTCGATCCGATATTCATATTTGTGCTGGGGCTTGGAGTGAAGGGGGCCGCCATCGCCACCGTACTCTGCCAGACCATCTCCCTGGTATACAGTCTTGTTTATTTCTCTTCCGGCAAGAATGTCATCCACTTCGGCAGACGCATATTCGGATTCAGCGCCAAAATTGCGCGCACTTCACTCGGAATAGGCCTTGGCCCCTTCCTGATGAATGCCGCCGCGTGCCTTGTGTCGATGTTCATCAACCAGCAGCTCCGCAAATACGGAGGAGACCTTGCCATCGGGGCCTACGGCATAATCAACCGCCTGTCCTTCCTCTTCCTTATGGTGGTGATGGGCATCAACCAGGGCATGCAGCCCATAGCCAGTTACAACTTCGGTGCAGGCAAGGGCAGCAGAGTCAAGGAGGTATACTGGCTCAGCGTGTTCTGGGCCAGTCTCACTACTACAATAGGTTTTCTCGTATTCGAACTGTTCCCCGGGGCTGCCGTTTCGATGTTCACCAGCGATGCCGAACTCAAAGCTCTTGCGGTTCACGGCATGCGCCTGATGAATTTCACCTTCCCCATCATAGGATTCCAGATTATCAGCACGAACCTCTTCCAGTGCCTGGGAATGGTGCGGAAGAGCGTGTTCCTCTCCCTCAGCAGGCAGCTCATCTTCCTGCTGCCAGCTCTCTATCTGCTGCCTCTAGCCTTTGACATCGAAGGCGTGTGGCTCAGTTATCCCGTATCGGATGTGCTGGCTTTCATCTGCACGTTAATACTGATCATCCGCCTTGTCAGGCAACTCGAACGAAGTGAAAATCCCGAATAAGAAACACGTTTACGCCGCGCTTGCGGTACTCGCTGCGCTCATTATCATCATCATCGCCATCCCTTCCGGCAAGCACAGGGACAGAGGGAAAGCATCCATCAAAGGCATCAATGCCGTTCTGACAAATGAAATGTCCGACCGCGAAAATCTGGCAAAGATGGAGAGGGACCTGCGCAGCTTCATGCAGCGCTGGCAGATACGCGGAATGAGCGTCGCAGTCATGCGCAAGGATTCACTCCTCTTCGCAAAGGGTTACGGCCTGGCCGACCAGGAGAAGGAAGAGCCCATGCGCCCCGGCACCATCATGAGGGTGGCTTCCGTGAGCAAGCTCATCACGGCCGCAGGCATCATGAAACTGCGCGAGCAGGGAAAGATACGGCTCTCCGAGAAGGTGTTCGGCAAGGACGGCATCCTGAACGACACCCTCTTCACCAACCACATCAGCGACAAAGGCTATTACGACATCACCGTGGAGCAGCTTCTCCGCCATGAAGGAGGGCTCACCATTCGCAGAGGAGACCCTATGTTCCGCAGCCGCGACTGGATGACCATCTATAATCTCGACGAAGTGCCGGACCAGGACATGCTCACCTCCATCGCCGTGCGCAAGCGCCTCGGGTACACCCCCGGCAAGAGCCATGAGTACTCCAACTTCGGGTATCTGCTGCTGAGCATGATAATAGAGAAAAAGACCGGGGAGGACTACGAGAAGTGGATGCAGGAGAACGTACTCGAGCCTGCAGGCTGCGTGGACTTCCATCTGGCATATAACTCGTACGAGGAAAGGCTTCCCGGCGAATCGCGATATCACATGCAGGACAACGACCCGAAGGTGCCCAAGTACGACAACAGCGCGGATTCCGTAGTGCGTTGCTACGGCGGCAACGACATCCGAGCGCTCAAGGGCGCAGGGGCCTGGGTATGCTCGGCGCCCGAGCTCGCCCGCTTCGTGGCTTCGATCGACGGCAGGCCCGGGGTTCCGGATATCCTGAGCAAGGAGAGCGTAAAGGAGATGACGGCATTTTCCGAAGACCACAAGTTCGGCCTCGGCTGGAACAGCACGGACCCGAAGAAGGGATGGCTGCGCACAGGTTCGCTTTCCGGCACCAGCGCATACGTGATGAATTTCCCCGACGGAGAGTGCTGGATACTGATTTCGAACACCCATGCATGGAAAGGTCCGAGATTCTCCCGGACCATCCACAATTTTATTGTTCAATGCCGCCAGCGATACAGCGGCAGACTGCCGAAGCAGGATTTGTTTACATCGATTCGATGACCTCGCGGTTGGCCGCAGCTACGCGCGCCGGAATCAACTTGTCGACCTTGCGGTCGTAAGTCATCAGACCGTTGACTTCCCTTTCCACATCCGTAGTCTGAGTATAGACTGCGGCCGAGCATCCTTCCTTCACCAGAGGAATGAGCAGTTTTGCGAACTCTTCATACTTGGCAGTAGTCTCTTCGGTGTTGGACAGCTTGACATAGCCCCAGTTGCGCTGATCCACCCAGGTATGCCCTTCGACCGGCAGGCCGATTCCGCCGAATTCGCCGAGGACGTTCACCATTTCGGGATCCCAGATGCGCATTGCGGGTTCGGGATAGTGGTGCGAGTCGAGGATGTCGCCCACTCCCCCGGAGATCCAGTTGCCGCCGGAAGCCATGTTCACGAGCTTGCCGGGATCAAGAGTTTTGGTCATATCTACGATTCCCTTGGTGTCGAACTGTCCCCAGGCCTCGTTGAAAGGCACCCAGGCCACCACGCAGGGGAATTTCCTGTGCTGGTTGACGATGTTCTTCCATTCCCGGCGGAAGTTGTCCCTGGCCTCCTCACTGAGCTGGTCGGAATTGCCGGCATCGTACTTGTCTATGCCCTGCCCCCATTCTTCCAGCTTGCAGCGGCGCATGCTGGGCATGTCCTGCCATACCAGGATCCCCAGCCGGTCGCAATGATAATACCAGCGGTCCGGCTCAACCTTCACGTGCTTTCGTATCATGTTGAAACCGAATTCCTTGGTGCGCTCGATGTCATACTTCAGGGCTTCATCGCAGGGAGCGGTATAGAGGCCGTCGGGCCACCAGCCCTGGTCGAGGGGGCCGAACTGGAAGAGAGGCTTGCCGTTCAGCGCCATGCGTTTGTGGCCGTCGGCATCCTTCACTACGGAAATCTCCCGCATGGCGGTGTATCCCTCCACGCTGTCGATGGTTTTCCCGCCCTTCGTCAAAGTTATGCGAAGATCGTAAAGATAAGGGTCGTCGGGGCTCCAGCACTTGGGATTGTCTATTTTGAGCACGGCCTTGCCATCCTCGGCGGCAGCGCTGCAGAGCACCTTGCCGCCTTCCAGCAGTTCAACCGAGGCTTCGCCTTCTCCGCAGATTTCAGGGAAGACACTGATGGTGCCGTCCGCAATCGAGCACTCCACCTGATAGTCGGCGATATGCCCTGTCTTGTCCACGGCTTCCGCCCAAACCGTCTGCCATATTCCGGAAACGGGCTGATACCAGATGCTGCCCCTGTCCGGGCTGAACACCTGCTTGCCGCGAGGCTGCAATTCTCCGACCTCCGTCGCATCGGTCACTTTGAGGACGATTTCGTTCTTCCCCTTTTTGAGGTAGGGGCTGACATGGAATTCGAAGGAATCGTATCCTCCCTTGTGATTCCCGACCTTGCTTCCGTTCACCCATACTTCGCTCTCCCAGTCGACGGCGCCGAAGTGCAGGATCACGTCTTTCCTGTTCCATTTGGAAGGAAGGGTGAAACTGCGGCGATACCAGAGCGCATGCTCGCTGTCGAGACTGCCGGCCACGCCGGAAAGCGACGACTCTATGCAGAAAGGCACCAGGATGTGGCCGTCAGAGTCCGGCATCGACTCTTCCGCCTTTTCAGCTATGGCGTATTCCCATAAACCGTTCAGGTTGAGATAGGAGTCCCTGACCATTTGCGGACGGGGATACTCCTGATGTACATTTGCAGGGTCCACTTTTTCGGCCCAGACGGTTTTGATGTGGTCGCCGGCAGGGGCCCATCCGGTCTGTTCTTCAGGGGTGCCGCACGAGAAGAGGATGGCGGCGCAGGCAATGGAAATAGAAAGAGACTTGTTCATAAATTCAATGACATTTGGCTCAAATTTACGGAAAATAATTATCTTTACAAACTGATGAAAATGAGGCGTCTCATATTTTGCATTATTGTCTTTCTGGCACCCATCGTTGCAAGAAGCCAATCTGAAAGACTCGTGGCGCTCCCCGACGAATTCCGCGGGGCCTGGCTCGCCACGGTCGGAGGCATCGACTGGCCGGATGCCGAGGATCCCGCCATCGTGCAGCAAATCAGGCTGATAGAACAGATAAAAGGGCTGAGGGAGATAGGGTGCAATACACTTATCTTCCAGGTAGTCAGCAACATGGACGCCCTCTATCCGTCGCGGCTCCTCCCCTGGAGCGCGGTTCTCACTGGCACCGAAGGCCTCGACCCGGGTTTCGATCCTCTCGCGCTCGCGACCAGGGTGGCGCACGACTGCGGCATGCAGATCCACGCATGGATCAATCCGCTGCGCGTTTGCAGGGACGATGTCACCCCCCACTGCGATTCTCACGTGAGCGTGACGCATCCCGAATGGGTGCAGAACTACATGCATAAGCTTTACCTCGATCCGGGCAATCCGGAGGTGGTGAAGTTCCTGTCCGACATCGCAAGGGAAATCGTAAGCAAATACGACGTGGACGGCCTTCACATCGACGACTATTTCTATCCCGACGGATTGCAGAAGAACGGGCGCGGATGGCGCAACGACATGTACAAGCTTTACGGCAAGGGAAAGAAACTCGACGACTGGCGCTTCGGCACCATCAACAATGTGGTACGCACCCTCTACGACACCACCCATGAATGCAAGCCGGACGTGGTATTCGGCGTATCTCCTTCAGGCAGGCTCGTAAATACCTGCCGGCTCTATGCGGATCCGCGCATGTGGGTAAGCGGAGGTTATGTCGATTACCTTGCTCCGCAGATTTACTGGGCCATAGGCAGAGGCGACGGCGCGGCATTCGAAGAAGTGCTGGACAGCTGGCGCTTCGTTTCGAAGGGCATTCCGGTCTATATCGGGCTTGCCGCATACAAGTACGCGCAGGGCTACACCAAAGGCCTGGACGCACCCTATCTTTCGCTTGGGGAATTCAAGAAGGAACTGGACCTGTGCCGTTCCGCCTGGTTCGTGAAAGGGCATATCTGGTTCCGCACCAAGGACGTGCTGCAAGACGATTTCCGCGCCTACATCCTTTCCGAATTATATGAACAATAATCATTTTTAAATCAATACATCATGAAAAAATCACTCTTTATTTGCACCGTTTGTGCAGCAGTACTCGCCACCGCTTGTTGCGGAGGCAAGAATACCGTGACCGCCATCGTTGCAGGTCCCGACAAAGTGGCCGCATTGGTAGTCGAGTATCCCCAGGCTCTCGATGCCGAATCCGTATGCCCCGAAGCTTTCGTGGTTGAAGGCGAGGAAGTTGTTGCCGCCAAGCTGGTGGAACCCACCAAGGTGCTTGTCGCCCTCAAGAAGGACTGCTGCG
>CAMNAD010000075.1 GCA_946530505.1 uncultured Bacteroidales bacterium | reverse complement strand
TGAATCATCCCGCGCCATTTCAGTTCTTCTACAAAATTCTTCATCGAATGATTATCTAATAGTCTGCAAATTTGGGCAATTATTAGTAAATTTGCAATTCAATTAACTATGAATATGAGAAAAAACATTGTTGCTGGGAACTGGAAGATGAACACCACCGTTCCCGAAGGCGTACAACTCGCCAAAGATGTAGTAGCCAAGGCCGCTGAGGTGCCCGCAGAAGTCGGCCTCATCGTCGCCACTCCTTTCACCCACCTCTGCGCAGTCGCAGGCGTAGTAGAAGGAACCCGCGTTGAACTCTCCGCGCAGAACTGCGCCGACAAGGAAAAGGGCGCATACACCGGAGAAGTTTCGGTCGATATGATCAAGTCTACCGGAGCAGGCTGGACCATCCTCGGCCACTCCGAGCGCAGGCAGTACTACGGCGAGACCGATGCCAAACTCGTGGAAAAGGTTAAACTCGCTTTGGCAGCAGGCCTTAAGGTCATCCTCTGTGTAGGCGAAAACCTCGAAGAGCGTGAGGCAGGCAAGCATTTCGACGTCGTTAAGGCACAGACCGAGAACGTGCTGTTCAACTTCACCGCAGAAGATATGAAGAACATCGTCGTGGCATATGAGCCCGTATGGGCAATCGGCACCGGCAAGACCGCTACCGCAGAACAGGCAGAGGAAATCCACGCCTGCATCCGCAAAGTGCTCGCAGGCAAGTTCGGCGCTCAGGTCGCAGACGACACCACCATCCTCTACGGCGGAAGCTGCAAGCCCTCCAACGCCAGGGAACTTTTCGCACAGCCTGACATCGACGGCGGCCTCATCGGCGGCGCTGCCCTCAAGGCCGACGACTTCATCGGCATCGCTCTGTCGTTCTAGATTATCGGTATCACTCCAGCTCCATCACCACGGCGGCGATGCGCGTGCTTGGAGACCATAGCCAGATTTTTCCTCCTTCGAGACGTATGACTTCGAAGGAGGTCTTTTTTGTATGTAGGTTGTCTCCGGTTGTCCAGGAAACGGTCCCGTCCACAGTCTGACCTTCGGCGGCAGGCATCTCGTCCAGGCGGATTATATAGAAATCCGACATGTTGTCGGTATGTATGCGGAATTCGCAGCGGTCGCGGTTGAATCCTATCTGGCAAGTCTCGGGCTCGTATCTGAAAGTAGTGTAACCCTTAATCTGCATGCGTATGGTGCTGTCGAACTTGAAGTCGTCCGACAGAGTATGCTCCCGGCATGATGCAAATCCGAGAACGAGTGCTGCGAGGAATATGGCTGCAGGTATTTTCATTCTACACGTATCTCCTTGATTATTACGTCTTTCGACCCATCCTTCCCGGTAATCTCCGCCTTCAGGGTGCCGTTCCCGGGAATGGTCCACAGGCCGTCTGCGTCAGGACTCACAGGCCTGCCGTTGAATGTCCATGCTATTTCTTCATCCACACTGTTGTAAACTATCAGCGGAATGGATACTCCAGACTTTATGCTTCCATTGCGGTTTCTTGGGGCATCACCCAGCCAGATGAAACGGAATATTCCGTTCCGGTATATCCTTGTTGTGAAACTTCCTCCGGCTGAGTAGGAAGCACCATCGGAATAATAAACGATGGCGGTATAATTGTATGTTGTCCGGGGAGTCAGCCCCTGGATTGTATAGTTGTAGCTGCCAGCACCGGAGCATACGCCGTCAACCCGGACAGGGGCTTGATTCTGGGCCGACCATTCCAGCTTGCAGCTGTCCACCTGCCCCAATTCTTCCGAAATGCTCCAGGTCACGATAGCGCTGCTCTGGAAAACTGATGTCCCTTCTATCTTCACGGGAACGACTGCCTTGAAGCGGATGTCGCTGCCGCTGCGGACAATGTCGGTAACGGCTATGCGCCCGGGGCTGAATATGGTCCTGCCTTCCTGGGGCCAGAACATAAGGGATATGTCGGTGCTGTCCGAAACTGCCGGGATGATGGCGGCGCAGGGGAATCCGGGATTGCAGTTCACCTGATTGTTCTGCCACCTTTCAAGGGCGCTTAGAGTCCGCTGAAAATAAGATGACCAGCCTGCATCCTGATCGGACCTGTCCACCTTATATATAAGCATGCCATCCCCGCCTATAAAAGCATCGTTGCCGTCATTGCCGCGATTCTCGAGCAGATAATATCTGTTTTCGGTGTAAGTCGGGATCTTGAAATAATGCCCGTTGACGTGGATTGGCTCGAGAGTATAGCTGCCGACAGTGTCCAGCACTTCGCAAAGGCCTGCGCCAAGCATTTCTCTCTCGACGGCATTGAAGTTCGGAGGCGTATTGCCGCCGTGATTTTCGAGTCCGTGAGCCATGAAACTTGTCGTCCCAAGTCCGGGACATAAACCTTCGCTGGCTTCGGCATCGGTATCGTACATGTCCGGCAGCCCGAGGATGTGCCCGAATTCGTGCGCGATCAGGCCTATGCCCGCGACGGTGCTGTCTGCGCCGAATTCGCTGACTTGGGCAAAGCCTTTCAGTTTGTACCGGAGCGAGAACGGGATGTCCTTTTCTTCGATCTCGGTGTATTCGGGCCAGAACTGGTCTTCTCCACCGCCGGCAAGTTCGGACACGCCTGGAGTAAGGAAGATGATGTCGTTGACGTAGCCGTCCTTGTCGTTGTCGTACAGGGAGAAATCGATAGCGCCATAGTTGGAGCGGTATACCGTGAGTGCCATCTTGTATGCCAGTGCGTCCCTTTTGTAAGAAGTATTTCTGCCGTAGATGCTATAGCTGCTGCCTATAGTGGTTTTAGGGGCTATGTCGAATACGAAATTCTTTTCCCCTAGAAACTGGCGGTTGAAGTAATCCGACAATTCAGCGGCCAGACTGTCTGCCGTTTCTGCGCTTGTGCTGAATTTGAGGTCTGAGAATTCTACGGGGAGAATGAGGGCCCGGTGCTCCTTCTGGGCATTGAGGCGGTATGCACAGGTTGCAGCCATCATAAAGGCGAAGAATATGGACAAGGCCCGTTTCATCGCCATAAAGTTAGTAAAAGAAGGTAAAAAAAGCAAAGGGCCGCCAGCCTCACGGCCCTCGACCCTTAGACGTGTACTAAAACCTAAACCTGCAATATAGATGCAGACGGTTTCAGGAACGTTGCATTTTTTTGTAAAAACTTACAAATTATTTCTTTGCCTCAGCAACGGAAACCTGACGGAATTCCTTGAGATCTTTCATGAGAGCAAGAGCAGCCTTGCGTGCGCGGGCACCGGCAGCCTTGTTTCCCTTAACGATCTGAGCTTCAGCGTTAACCTGGAAATCAGCGATTTCAGCATTGATCTTTTCAACAAGCTTTTTCATTTTTGTGTAATTTAAAGGTTTATAAAATAGTAATGTTATGTAGCTTTTAATTGCAAGTGGCAAGATAATCAATAACTTAAAGATTTGCAAAGGTTTTTTGAAAAAAAGTGATTTTTTCAGCCTTTTTTGGTGTTCAGAACGTTCATTGCGCGGTCTGAACCCACAAAAATCCAGTCAGTTACGCCTTGTATTACCTTTTTGGACAGTTCCGGCATCATGGCCTTCTCTTCCTCGCTCAACTGTCCCAGTACATAATCGACCTGGGCTCCTTGCGAGAAGTCGTGTCCTACACCCATCCGGATGCGGGTATAATCTCTTGTGCCGATTGTCTCCTCTATGTTCTTGAGCCCGTTGTGGCCTCCGTCGCTGCCGCTCTTGCGCATGCGTATCGTGCCGAAGGGGAGGTTGATGTCGTCGCAGATCACGATTGTCCTCTCGATGGTAACGGGAAGTTTGGTGAGATAATATCTTATTGCATTGCCGCTCAGATTCATATAGGTGGAGGGCTTGAGGAGATAGACATTCCTCCCCTTGATGCTGAGGACTGCTACGTCACCGTAGCGATGTGTTTCAAAAGAAGTATTGGATGCGTGAGCCCACGCATCCAATACCATAAAACCCATGTTGTGGCGGGTTCCGGCGTATTCAGGGCCGATATTGCCCAGTCCTGCAACCAGATAACTCTCGCCAGCCATTTCCTGGAAATTTTTTACTCAGCCTCGGCAGCTGCGCTGGTGTCCACGTTGCGGGTGGTCTTGACGAAGCAGAGGATGGCATCCTTGTCGGTAAGGACGGATACTTTATCCACCTTCACGTCGCCGGCCTTGATCTTCTTGTCGAGGTCGAGCTTGGTGATGTCGATGGTGATGTCGTCAGGAAGGTTCTCCATCTGGGCGCTGATGCGCAGGCTCCTTGCATTGGATACGAATTTTCCACCTTTCTGAACGCCGATTGCGTGGCCTTCGAACTTGATGGGCACGTTGATGGCGATGGGCCTCTTGTCGTCCACTGCGAGGAAGTCGATGTGGAGGCAATTGTCCTTCACGGGATGGAACTGCAACTCGTGGAGAATCACGGTGTAGTTGTCCTTTCCGTCGAGGGTAAGGTCGATGATGTGGGAATAAGGAGTGGAAAGGAGACCCTTGAGGTCTTTCTCATTTACGGTGAAGAGAATGTTCTCGATACCGTTTCCATAAAGGTTGCAAGGAACAAGCCCCTGCTTGCGGAAAGCCTTGATGACGGCTTTGTTTCCAACCTTGCGGGTTTCCCCGTTAAGTGCGAAATGCTTCATTTCTTTATTTTTAAAATGTGTTACTCAATCCGGAAAACTGGGTCCGGATCCCATTGCACCAAAGCCCCTTAGGGGTTTTATGAAATGCGGGCGCAAATATATGAATTTTTGCTTATTCCACCAAATTTGCGGCTTTATTCCAAGCAAGAGTACGATAAAAAACGTTCAGTTCGCTGTCTCCTGCTCCGGGAAGGTACATGCTGAGGCCGCTGTAATTTTTGATTTCTATTCCGAGAAACTGCGGAGTCGCCGCCTTGTAGCTGATGCAGTCTGCAAGGGCCTTCTCCAGAGCAGCTTTTTCGTCAGCGGAAATACCGGCCTTGACAAGTATGTCTTCCAGATCGAAGAACCAGTGGTAATTCGCACGGAAATACCGCTGGATGCCGCTGCCGGTCCCTAGGGCGGCTATTTCGCTGCGGTATTTGCCGAAAAGGGTTTTGCATATGCCTGCGAGGGCGGGAAGGGCCGATGACCTGACTACGCTGATGGTTGCCGACTGCATGGATCCAGACTGGCTGTCGTAGTAGTCGAAATAGCGTTTGCAGAAACCGTCGATGTCGGTCTGGTCTGCAAGCAGAAAACTGATGTCGGAGTAGTCGAATCCCGTCGCCAGGACCTCGGTAGGGGAGAAGGCGATTTTGTCGGCCACATCCTTGAATTCGTAGGCGACCTCTACGCCTCCCATCAGACAGGCGTCGAAGAGAATATAGTCGAGATGTATGGGAATGGCTGCAGCCATGCTCTGCGCGGTCATCTCAATTGAATAATTCTTGCCGTCGAGGACTGTTACCTCTGCACCGAAGGTCTTGACCTTGGGAGAGCCGGGGTCCTCATTGTATCGGTAGAGGGAAAGGTCTCCCGCAACTTTCTTGCGTTTCGACATCTGGATTACATTCCCGGTGCTGTATTTCCCGGCGGGCAGCCACCCTGTGCCGTGCGATGAGACGACCATCCCGTAATGCGCAGAGGGGAAGAGCTCCTGCACTTTGGAAAGGACTTCATTAAGTACAGCGGGATCCGTCGCGTAACGGCTTTGATCGATGGTGAGGAGTGTGTCGGCCTTTAATATCCCGAAAGTCTTGGTATACTGGATGAGGTGCGACTCCGTCAAGTCTTTGAAGTTCGAGTCCGACTTGGAGAAATGTGAGAATACAAGCATCTTGTGCTTGGATCCGTCGAATGGGAGTTCCCCTTTCTTGAGGACATCGATATTCTTCTGGATGCTCGAAGACAGATTGTTGAATCCCGCGCAATAGTACACGGTTACGAATTCCTCCCTGGGGAAGGTGCTGCGGTCGGTTTCTTTTGTGCATCCCCCCATGAAGATGGCAAGGATCATGACTGCTATTGCGCTGGTCTTCTTGAGCATAGTTTACAAATATACTACTTTTTGTTTATCTTTGTATTGATATGGCTGCTGATTTGAATAGATTGCTGAAGGACTATCGCTACTACCTGCGCATGGAGAGGAAAATGTCGCCGAATACGGTGGCATCGTACTGCTCCGATGTGGAACTGTTCCTCGAAAGCGCAGATCCCGATGTCCGGACCACCCGAAGCGATGACATAGCCGCCTTCCTTTCCGAAAGAGCGGACGAGGTGTCGAAGCGCAGCCAGTCCAGGCGCCTGAGTGCCCTCCGCTCCTTCTTCGACTGGCTTATTATGGAGGGGGAGAGGGCCGACAATCCATGCGATGCGGTTGACTATCCCAAACTTGGCCGCTATCTTCCGGCAGTTCTATCCGTAGAGGAAGTTACGTCTATAATAGAAGGTGTGGATACGCGCTCCTGGCAGGGGGTGCGCGACAAGGCTATCCTGGAAATCCTGTACGGATGCGGCCTGCGGGTTTCTGAATTGTGCACGCTGAAGATTTCGAATGTATATATCGGTGAGAATTTCCTGCGTGTTGTGGGAAAGGGTGACAAGGAGAGGCTGGTGCCTGTCGGGGGTGCAGCCGTGGATGCCTTCTGCGAGTGGTTGAAGATTCGGCCGGAAGCGGCGGCTCCGGCGTACGACGATTATGCTTTCCTGAACCGTTTCGGGAAGCCGCTGAGCAGGGTTTCGGTTTTCAATATGGTGAAGAAGGAGGCTTTGCATGCCGGGATTACCAAGGAGATATCTCCGCATACTTTCCGTCATAGTTTCGCTACGCATCTGATCGAGAACGGAGCCGACCTGCGTGTGGTTCAGGAGATGCTGGGCCATGAGAGCATCCTTACTACGGAAATTTATACGCACATCGATTCCGCGACCTGGCAGAAGGCTGTGCTGGAGCATCATCCTCGCGGATGATGCTCCTCGGTTTTGTTAGGGGCGCTGCCCCTAACGTACCCCGCGGCTCCCGGGCTTTCCGTCCGAACAGGTTCGGACCCGCCCTCCGCCGTTCGCGCTGATGCGCTCATCCTGGGGATGATGCTCTAATGTGCCTCGCTTCCCGCCCGTCAATTGCCTTGCAGACACGGAACGGCCCTTCCTGGTGTCTGCCCGCCCGAAAACCACCTTCCAGACACGGAACGGCCCTTCCTGGCCATGGCAGATTGTAGCGCTTCCGGGCCGTGGCGGGCAACTAACTGAATTTCAACCATTTAAGCATAAGCCTCCCCTCTTGTTTTTCAGGG
>CAMNAD010000074.1 GCA_946530505.1 uncultured Bacteroidales bacterium | reverse complement strand
TTCTTGGTCGTGATGTAGCGGCTCATTCCGGGAACGCCGCTCTCTTTCTGCTCTGTGCATTCGAGGATGACCTGCACCCTGTTACCTTTAGCTTTCTTTGCCATAATTCTATAATTTAAACAAGGTTAACAAGTCCTGCCTGTTTTGCTTTCTTGAGAGTAGCCTCGAGGCCGTTCTTCTCGATCTCGCGAATGCCCTTGCAGGACACTTTAAGGGTAATATACCTCTGCTCCTCTTCGCTCCAGAACTTCTTGTTCTTGAGGTTCAGGGAGAAGTCGCGCTTGGTGCGCAGTTTGGAATGGGCAACGTTGTTGCCTTTCATCCTCTTTCTTCCGGTTACTTGACAAACCTTTGACATAGTTTTATACTTTTAAAATTTTACTTTTCCAAATCTGTTCCACCTTATGTTCGAAGGGAACTTGCGTCCCGCATCGGTCGAGAGCCATATTATTGCCGGAGTCCCAACCACATGGTCTTCGGGAACGAATCCCCAGTACCTGGAGTCGAGGGAGTTATGCCGGTTGTCTCCCATCATAAAGTAGTAATCCTGTTCGAAAGTGTATGTGCCTTCTTCTATTGCTTTCTGCAGATCCGACTTCTCGTAATCCCTTATGATGCGTTCGTAGAGCGGCAGTGTTTCCGCCGTAATCTCAACGCTCGCACCCTTGGCCGGGATGCAGAGAGGGCCGTACTGATCACGCGTCCAACCATAGTTGCCACCGTAAGGGAAGACGAATGTATCTTCGCTGTCGATGTTCGGGACGACATCCACCACTGATGGAAGTGCACGTACTTCTTCGAGCATTGCTGCGGTAAGAGGCATCGCCGGATAGCCCGGCAACTGGTTGCTGTAGTACAGTTCCTTGACGTTAAGCCCCAGTTTGTCGATGGTCTTGGGGTTGAGTGCTCCGCCCTTGGTGATTACCTGATAGCTGAGCTGAACTCCCGGCCAGACGCTCTGCTGTTCCCCGTTCACCCACACCAGTCCGTCACGGACTTCGAGAGTGTCGCCGGGAAGAGCGACGCAACGCTTCACATAGTGGTCTGTCTTGTCCGCAGGACGGACGGTTACAGGACCTAGTCTTTCAATGATCTGTTCTCTTCCGTATATGTGCGAGAGCATGTAGTAATCTGCTGCAGGATCCCGCCTCAGAACGGTATCACCGTTCGGGAAGTTGAAAACCACGATGTCGCCTCTTTTTACTTTCCTGAATCCCTTGAGCCTCCTGTAATCGTTCTGAATCAGTTTCGAATAAGATTCCTTTCCAAAAATCGAATTGTGCGTAAAAGGGATGGTCAGCGGAGTTTGAGGCACACGCGGCCCATATGTCAATTTGCTCACGAAGAGATGGTCTCCTGTGTAGAGGCTGCTCTCCATTGAGGAAGAAGGGATTCTGAAGGACTGAAAGAAGAAGATATTGATGAACGTGACTACAACAACTGCGAAGATAATCGCATCGAGCCATCCGTCTTTTTTCCAGAAACGCCACTTGACTTTCCTGCTGACGCAGAGGTCGAAGATTACGGCGAGACCGAAAAGCCACCAATAGTTCCCCAGCCAGATTACCCACAACACATAGAGCAAAGCCCAAAATGAGAACTTCACCCATTTATTCCGGGTAATTTCCTTCAAGCTCACTTCACTTTACTTTACGGAGTTGATGATTGCTTCGAACGCCTTGGGGTTGTTCATTGCAAGGTCGGCAAGCACCTTACGGTTAAGACCGATGTTCTGCTTTGCAAGCTTACCCATGAACTGAGAGTAGCTGAGTCCGTACTGGCGGGCAGCGGCGTTGATACGCTGGATCCACAGAGCACGGAAAGCTCCCTTCTTGCGACGGCGGTCGCGGTATGCATAGGTAAGACCTTTCTCGTAAGTGTTTTTTGCTACGGTCCAGACATTCTTTCTGGAGAGGAAGTTACCGCGGGTTCTCTTGAGAATCTTCTTGCGGCGCGCCCTTGAGGCGACTGAGTTGACTGATCTAGGCATAATTTAACTTTTTTAGAGAACCAACAATTCTTTTACTCGCTTCTCATCGACTTTGTCGAGGATGGCGAAATGATCAAGATTCCTTTTCTGTTTCTTGGTCTTCTTGGTGAGGATGTGGCTGTGGTAAGCGTGTTTCCTCTTGATTTTTCCCGACCCGGTAAGCGTGAAACGCTTTTTGGCACCGGAATTGGTTTTAAGCTTTGCCATTGTTCTTTTGTTTTTATTAATAAATATACATTACCGCAAACACTGCGGACTATTTCTTTTTAACAGGGGCAATGATGATATGCATCCTCTTGCCCTCAAGCGTAGGCATATTCTCCGCCCTGCCGAATTCTTCAAGTTCGACGGCAAAACGGAGCAACTGCTTTTCGCCCTGATCCTTGAACATGATGGAGCGGCCGCGGAAGAAGATGGTGGCCTTTACCTTTGAGCCCTCCTGGAGGAACTCCTGTGCATGCTTCAGTTTAAACTGGAAGTCGTGCTCGTCGGTATTGGGGCCGAACCTTATCTCCTTCAACACAACCTTTGCGGAATTGGACTTCATTTCCTTCGCCTTCTTGCGCTGCTGATAAAGATACTTCTGATAATCAAGTATCTTGCACACAGGCGGATCAGCCTTGTCGCTGATAAGCACCAGGTCGAGTTCCATCTCGTCCGCCAAGCCAAGAGCCTTGGCAAGTGGGTACACACCCTGCTCGGGGATATTCTCTCCGACAAGGCGTACCTGAGGAGCGGTGATCTGCTCGTTTATAGGTGACTCGTTCTCGTCGCGCTTCTGCTGGAAACGCGGATCGGGCTTGCGAGTCTTTTTGAAACCCGAAGGTTTCGGTTTGTAAGGTCCTGGCATTTAAGCTAACTCTTCAGCAACTGCTGACTTAACATATTTAACAAAGTCTTCCGCACTCATAGTGCCCACGTTCACCCCTTCCCTGCGGACAGAGACGGTGCCGTCGGCTTCTTCCTTTTCACCGACAACCACAAGCAGAGGCACTCTGTACTGGGCTATATCCCTGATTCTCTTGCCGAGCGTCTCGTTGCGGGAGTCTATTGAAGCGCGAATTTCGGAATTATTTAGCAATTCGCAAACTTTTTTTGCATAATTTTCAAATTTCTCACTGATTGGCAGTACTTTAACCTGCTCAGGAGCAAGCCAGACAGGCAGATGCCCGGCCGTATGCTCAAGCAGCACTGCGGTAAAGCGCTCGATGCTGCCGAAAGGAGCACGGTGAATCATGATAGGGCGCTTCTTTGTGCCGTCGGCATCTATATACTCGAGTTCGAAACGCTCGGGAAGATTGTAGTCCACCTGAATGGTTCCCAACTGCCACTCGCGTCCGAGGGCATCCTTAACCATAAAGTCGAGTTTTGGTCCGTAGAAAGCAGCCTCTCCGTACTCAACCTTTGCAGGAAGGCCCTTTTCCTCGCAGGACTCTATGATAGCCCTCTCGGCCCTTTCCCAGTTCTCCTCGCTTCCGATATACTTATCACGGTTGACCTTGTCGCGAAGGGATATCTGAGCTTTGAACTTGTCAAATTTGAATACTTTGAACACGTACTGTATCAAGTCGATGACCTTCTTGAACTCGTCCTTGAGCTGATCAGGACGCACATACATATGGGCATCGTCCTGGGTAAAACAGCGAACTCTGGTGAGTCCGTGCAACTCGCCGCTCTGCTCATAACGATACACCGTGCCGAACTCGGCAAGGCGAATTGGAAGTTCTTTGTATGAGTGAGGGCTCGATGCATAAATCTCGCAGTGGTGAGGACAGTTCATAGGTTTGAGCATATATTCTTCGCCCTCCTGAGGGGTCTTGATGGGCTGGAAGGAGTCCTTGCCGTATTTTGCCCAGTGCCCGGAAGTAACATACAACTGTTTGCTTCCGATGTGGGGAGTAACCACCTGAAGATAACCGTATTCCTTGAGCTTTGCACGGAGGAAGGTCTCGAGCTGGTAGCGGAGGACAGCGCCTTTGGGAAGCCACAGGGGCAGCCCCATACCCACGCGGCTGGAGAAGGTGAAAAGCCCCATCTCCTTGCCAAGTTTGCGGTGATCGCGCTTCTTGGCTTCTTCAAGAAGGACGAGGTACTCGTCGAGCATGCTCTTCTTGGGGAAGGTTATGCCGTAGATACGTGTAAGCTGCTGGCGATGCTCATCACCACGCCAATAAGCACCGGCAATCGCCGTGAGTTTGACAGCCTTGATCACTTCGGTATTGCGGAGGTGAGGGCCGCGGCAAAGATCGGTGAAAGAGCCGTTGGTATAGTAGGTAATGGTCCCGTCTTCGAGTTCGCTGATCAGTTCGCACTTGTACTGGTCACCTTTCTCCTCGAAATGCTTCATTGCATCGGCCTTGCTGACCTCGATGCGCTTGAAGTCCTCCTTTCCTTGAGCGAGCTCCAGCATCTTCTTTTCGATCTTGGGGAGATCCGCTTCGGTAAGAGTAGCTCCGCCGAGGTCTACATCATAGTAGAAACCGTTCTCGATGGCTGGGCCGATACCGAATTTGACTCCGGGGTAGAGACTTTCAAGAGCCTCGGCCATGAGGTGCGAGGAAGAATGCCAAAAAACATGCTTGGCTTCTTCGTCTTCCCACTTATGGAGTTTGATTTCAGCGTCTGCCGTTATGGGGCGCATAAGATCGTAGATTTCACCATTCACGCTTGCCGCAAGAACTTCTGCTGCAAGACGGGGAGAGATGCTCTGAGCAATTTCATAGGCAGTGATGCCGCTTTCGAAGGGCTTGACGCTGCCGTCGGGGAAAGTAATGTTAATCATTCGGCCATTTATATTTAGCCTACAAAGATAAGAAAAATATTTACTACCTTTGTGCATTATGTCTGAAGACAAGAACAAATTCATCAATGATGCCGGGAAAAACGGACTGATTCTGGCCGCTGTAGCGGCAATTTATTTTCTGGTCACAACATTCATGGGGAAAATAGAGCATGGCGGATTCATCCTGACCCTGCTCAGTTTCGTGCTCTGGGCAGCAAAATTCTCCCTGTGTATCTGGTTGATGGTGGGTTTCCTGCGTGCATTTGCCGCCGAAAATGAATACAACCGTTCAAAGACGTTCCGGTATGGTGCCAATATTGCCCTTTGTTCTTCCCTCGTATATTCAGGCTTTTATCTGTTGTATGTAACCGTCATCGATACGGGCTTTTTCTCCGGTGTCTTCGACTCGGTTGCACAAGTTTACTCCAGTTTTCTGACCTCGGAAGAAATGGAAAGGATGATGAATATGGAATCATCCATGCCTACGGTCAGTTTCTTTGTCAACTTTTTCTGGTGCTCCCTTCTTGGCATAATCATCTCCGCCATTGCCTCCGGCAAGATATGCGGGAGCGACGATCCTTTTGCAAACGATAATAGGTAATGGACATTTCTGTAATAATACCCCTGTTCAATGAGGCTGAATCACTTCCGGAACTCTCCGCATGGATTGCCAGAGTAATGGAAGAAAACCGCTTTTCCTACGAAGTCATAATGGTCGACGACGGAAGCAATGATGGTTCTTGGAGCGTAGTAAAGCGCCTTGCTGCCGAGGACACGCACATACACGGAATCAGTTTTCGCCGCAACTATGGCAAATCCGCTGCTCTGTATTGCGGTTTTGCTCGCGCAGAGGGCGATGTCGTAATCACTATGGATGCCGACCTTCAGGATAGCCCGAACGAAATTCCCGCTCTCTACAGGAAGATAAAGGAAGATGGCTTCGACGTAGTGTCCGGATGGAAACAGCACCGCAAAGACAATGTTCTGACAAAGAATCTCCCCAGCAAACTATACAATGCAACAGCCCGTTGCATCACAGGGATCAAGCTGCACGACATGAACTGCGGGCTCAAGGCCTATCGAAGCGAAGTCGTGAAAAATATAGAAGTTTACGGCGAAATGCACCGGTATATCCCGTATCTGGCCAAGAATGCAGGCTTTAACCAAATCGGCGAAATCCCAGTTCATCACCAAAAAAGGAAATTCGGTAAAAGCAAATTCGGGATGAATCGTTTCGTAAACGGTTTCCTTGATTTGCTCAGCCTGTGGTTCCTTTCGACTTTCGGGAAAAAGCCCATGCACTTTTTCGGTTATTCCGGAATATTCATGTTCCTGGTCGGATTCGTAATGACGATATGGATTATCATCGCGAAACTCGTGCACCAGGCACAAGGCATACGCTACCGCGCAGTTACCGACCAGCCTCTGTTCTACCTGGCATTGGTGGCCGTGATTCTCGGTGTAATCCTGTTCCTCGCCGGATTCATTGGCGAAATGATTGCACGTTCCGGCTCCGATCGCAACAATTACAATATCAAAGACACTTTTTAGTCTGCGTGATATTTTATCAGGCCTTCGGAAGGAGATCTCAAAAACCTTCTGAAGTGAACGCCTTCCTGCTCTCCAAGAGAAGCCAGGATTTCCTTGCATGCATATCCGAATGAACCGACTGCGCCTATGGGCATTGATACCCCCGGGCCTATCAAAGGCAGAATGCACCTGTCGATAAATCGGCGGAAGTTCTCGTCAACAAGGTGCTGCATATAATGGTTGATCTCATAGAAAGAGATGATATCCGGAGCAAAACGGCCCAGATAAGCAGCAGGGGATGCGGAATGATAAACTCCCTGAACGACGGAAGGGTAGGAAAGGTCGTATTTTTCAGCGAATGCAAGCCCGACGCATTCAGGGACAAGTCCTTTAATATAATCGGAGATGAAAGCCCGTCCAAGTGCCGATGCGCTGCCTTCATCACCAAGGATAAAACCACCGGAGGAGACTTTGCGGATTATCTGGCTGCCGTCATATACGCATACATTGGACCCTGTGCCAAGTATGCAGGCGATACCGGGTTCATGTCCGCAGACCGCCCTCGCTGCCGCAAGCAGATCGTTTTCAAGATGTATGACAGTCTCCGGGAAATATGAGCAGATTTTATGATACAGTATCTGATATGGAGAATTGCAGTCCTCAGAAGGGAAAAGACCTGCGGCATAAAAATGGATTTCATCGAGGGATTCAGAATCCAAGGCATCCTGAATTTTCAGGAGACCATCGTCTAAAGACCTGGCAATGAATTCATCATCTCCGGAAGAGAAATTCATGCCTTCTGTCTTGAAAGACGTATGGATTTCAATTCCGTCAAGCAGCGTCCAGTCAGATTTGGTCGCCCCGCATTCAACAATAAGTTTCATATTACAAATATAATAAAAAAGAAAGCCCGGACGATTTCTCGTTCGGGCTTTCCGAAGAAC
>CAMNAD010000073.1 GCA_946530505.1 uncultured Bacteroidales bacterium | reverse complement strand
CCCCAGACCGAGGATATTATATTCCATATCGCGATTCCACTCTGTTAGAATGACAGGACGGCCTCCCTGATGCACCATTAGATATAAATCCCCTTCCGCCGCCTCCGGGCCCTTCAGCACGGAAATGATGAGGCGGTCTCTAACCTGCTGCAACTGTAGGGTACGGGCAGTCGGAAGTACAGGCGGAAGCGGGAAAGAGCGGACCGAACCGTCTTCGGAAGTGCATACTGCCGTATATTGCTCCCCTGTCGAAGCCTTGATGACAAAGGAGCCCAGGCCTTTGTACAGATTGCCGAAGGCTGCCACTTGTCTGCCCTTTGAATCAAGCACTCTGCCGCTTACGCTCAATCCGAGGCCGTCCGCTCCGAGAGCCTTCACCCCTACGCGGCAAGCCCTCCCGGGCACAAGGTATCCGCCCTCCGGCAGCAACGAAACATCGTAATCACCAGGACGCACCGGTACACTGATGAATTTCTGATATTTCCGGCCCTGCCGG
This sequence comes from uncultured Bacteroidales bacterium, assembly GCA_946530505.1. Classification (GTDB taxonomy): domain Bacteria; phylum Bacteroidota; class Bacteroidia; order Bacteroidales; family UBA932; genus Cryptobacteroides. The sequence continues at coordinate 6,778 of CAMNAD010000073.1, read as the reverse complement.
CTCATTCCGAGCAGCAGATATCCTCCAGCGACATCTAATGGCAGACGGGTGGCATAAGCACCATCTCTGTTCTTGAGGCTCAATTCAGCCTTCCCCGGAACTTTCACGGTCACAATCTCCGGGCTTACGGTTTCGTCTGAATTCCTGTCACGGAAACTGAAGCGGGCACTGATTCCGCGTTCAAGAAATGAGAATCCGGCCTTTGTATCCACCTGCAATGAATATGGATCGAGGACATTTATCTGCTTGCGGAAAAAAGACTGGCTCCCGGCGTTCTGCATATAACGGGTGTAGGAGCGCAGGGTGTATCCACCTTCCGGAAGTTCCTCCTTAAGGTCGATATGTCCTGCAAAAACTCCAAGGCTGTCCGGCTTGAGCATAATCCTCTCGATAATCTCGCTGAACGGATTCAGAAGCTCTACATAGACATATCTGCTGATATCGGAAGGCCGGCCGTCGGAGGCGTTTACAAGATGAGCCCTCAGCCATATCCTCTCTCCTGAAAGGTATGCCCCCTTATCCGTCTGCACATGCAGTTTCTCTTGTGGGAAAAGCGCCAGCTGCCGCGAAATCCGGACATAGCCGGAATCCACGGCAGCCGTGTGCGTCTGCCCGTATGCTTCAAAAGCAGATAGCAGTGCTATGACTATTGCAATCAGACGGGGCCGTAGCATCATTTATCATATACTAAGCCCCACCAAGCATATCAGCTGCAAGTTTCTCGCGCAAGCTGCGCTGTTCGTGTATCTTGTTCCGGATCTCCTGAAGGATGCCGAAAGCCTCGGTCCAGATAAAACTACAACGCTCCCCGTTCTCAAGTTCAACCAGGATGCTGTTGCTGTCTTCGGAACCTGTGACTGAAAAAGGTACGGTATCCAGAATGCCTTTTCCCTCGATGAGCTTCCCTTCTTTCCAGGTAGATGTCAGGGCGAGAGAATCGGCTGAAGCACACTCCATATACACGTCTCCGTCGGGTTTGCCGTCCTTAAGCAGGCCGCGTACCGTGAAGAAACGCGGAGCAGCGGCTTCATCGTCCGGGTTCAGCCTTTTCCTGTAAACACCGCAGAGAGCTCCCGCCCCTTCGATGCGACCTATATCCGCACCCTGCACTTCGTCCCAAGCACTGAGGTCGAAACCATCGAAAGGACTTGCTTTGATGTCTCCCACATAGATGCCCACAGGCTCTCCATCCTTGATTTCGCCGGAGAAACTGAACTGTCCGGGTATAGAGACGCTTAGATTGCCATTATACTCTTTGCCGTCCTTCACTTCTCCGTCGAATAAGCGTCCGCCTACATTGTAATGGACTTTGCCGTCGACAAGGTCGGTATGCCTGCACGAGACGAGGGAGACTTCCGGTTTCCACTTGCCTTCGGCGGTGATTTCATCCGGCCACACCACCTTGCCGGCGTTGAGGAACGGGCCGTTTGAGCCGTCTCCCGTCAAGGCGAGGACCGTGCCGTTGAATGATTTGCCGTCGATGGAATAGCTGGTGCGGAACACTTGGTTGTCCACCCATTCGCCCTGAAGCTCAAGGGCATCGGGAACATTTCCGAAACGGACATAACCGGCCCCCGACAGTGACGCATTATCCCATATGCCTTGGAAATAACGGTCGAGGACCTTGTCATAGAACTCCCCTGCGCCGAAGCGTGCCCCTTTCTGCCAAAGGCCGGAATAGACATCTCCGCTGACATAGAACATCTTGCCCTGGCCGGAAGGGAGACCGGCTTCCCAGTTCCCCTCGTAAGAAGACCCGCTGGCATAGATCATCGTTCCCTGGCCGGACTGCCTGCCGGACTCCCAGGAGCCATCGTAAAAGTCCCTGTTGGCATAGGTCATCTTGCCAAGGCCGCTATACAGGCCACCGTTCCATTCTCCTTCATACATAGAGCCGTCGGCATAGGTCATAACTCCTTTCCCGGACTGCTTTCCCGCCTCCCAAGAGCCTTCGTAAACGTTTTTGTTCGCATATGTCATCTTGCCTTCGCCATTGAAGAGGTCTTCTTTCCATTCGCCTGAATACTCATCCCCGTTAGCAAAAGACATAGCGCCCAGGCCGGTACGGATACCGTTTTCCCAGGCGCCGGAGTAAATCTCTCCATTTGCGTAAATCATCAGGCCGATGCCGTTCGGAGCTTTGTTTTTCCACTCCCCGTCGTACACGTCGCCATTTTTGAATTTCACCTTTCTGGCATCAAGCCTTGCAGGAGCAAGTGCCAGCATAAGTGCCAATGCACAAAAGAGGATTCTTTTCATATTCCAATCAATTATTGTTTCGGTCATTAACTTCCAAAAGTAATAATTAATCGGGAAAAATGAAAGAAAGGTAAAAGTTATTTCATCTGTTCGGCAAGCAGGTCTTCCAACAAAGCGCGGTCCATCTTTCCGTCGAGGCAGATGAAAGTCAGTTCTTGCCCTTCGTCGGCAAGCAAAACAAAACTCGTAACGGTTTTCTCGTCGCCACAAGTATACATAGTCACTTTCTCGCCGTTGTCCTTAGCCTCCATCAGGAGTTCGTAGGTGCCGGAATTGATGAATTTGTGCACATCTTTCGCGAGTCTGCCATTAATGTCATTATTCTCGCTGTTTATGATATAAAGCCCGCTGAGTCCCTGGATGACCGGGGTAAGATTCACATTCCCCTCGCCTGCCTGGATGTCCGGAATGCGACCGATGAGCCTGAACATTGCAGGCGACACATATACTGCACTGATATTGTCTGCATCGGAGTATTTCTGATAAATACTCCTGCCATCCTGTGCGTATGCATCAATGATGCCGAGCAGCAGAGCTGCGATTGCTATTATCTTTTTCATTTTGTGTTGATTTTTCTGATTATTTCTTCCGGTTTGCCTGCAATGGGGCCAGCTTCACGCACGACATCAAGGCCGCCGGACATTTTACTGGAAATATACTGGAAGGTCTGTTCCACCTGCGCATACGCAAGCATGGGATCGTCGAAACTGTCTTTCAACTCCGAGGGCCTGTGAATCAGCAGGACGGCTGCCACCGCTGCGGCGACTGCCAATGCGGCCGCGACGCCGCGCACTGCGGCTGGTCCGTTCCTGCGGGCGCCGTATGTTCCGGCGGCAAGAGCCGCTTCCGAAAGAATCGCATCGTCGATGCGCCGCCTGAATCCTTCCGGCACCTTGAAGCCGGAGGAAGCCGCTTCGAGTTCCTCGATGCTGAGTTTTTCTATTTCTTCGATACTTTTCATAATTGTTTTCTCAATGTTTGACGTGAGCGCGAAATCAATACGCGAAGCGAAAGGTAACTCATCCCCGTCCGTTGAGCAATTTCATCGTATGACAGCCCTTCCACGGTACGCATGACGAGGATTTCCCTCTGCCTGTCCGGCAAGGACTTGACCGCCGCAAGCACCTTCTCCAGCCTCTCCCTGTCGTCCATCGCCGCCTCCGGGTCGAAACTGCCGCCCAGGCTCTCCGGCACCTCTTCGCTTACCGTCTTTTTCGCCTGCCTGATGCGGTCCAGACACAGGTTGCGGAGCAGCGTCATCGCGTAGGCCTTCGGGCTCCGTATGCCGTCCAGAGCATCACGGTTCTTCCAGAGTTTCAGATACAATTCCTGAACCGCATCCTCCGCATCGGCTTCGTTCTCAAGGATATAGAAAGCCACCCTGTAAAGAGCCTCGGCAAGAGATAGATAGCTATTATGGAAATCCCTTTCAGTCATTGTCCTTGATGATTTTCTCCACGGCCGCCATCGAAATCTTTCCGAAAATGCAGATCAGGGCGCAGTCCCCCGGCGTGTAAAGCACGAAATCCCTTACATTCTCACCTTTGCTGTCGGTGACACCGTAGAGTTTCATCACATCTTCGCCGTCCCTCGCTTCGAACAGGAGTTCGGAATCGCCCAGGATGCGGTTCAGCCGGCGGCCGATCTTTTCCTTGACCGCAGCGTCGCAGTCTTCGTAGTCGAAAACCGTCACCCTGCGTACGCCCTTCATCAGGGCCAGCGCCTGCCGGGCGTCCTCGTCTCCCGCGGAGGACAGACTGGCCACGGCTCTCAATGCAGATGTCGCCAAAGTACCAAGTTGCACAAGTTCAACGCCTTCCGTTCTTCTGAATTCGGAAAGCGCAGCCAGCAGCCGGTTCCTCGGGACACTCTTTCCCGCTGTTCCGCTCAGCGGAATCAGCACAATGCTCAATATGATCAATAATCTTTTCATCGACAACAAGACGCAGACGGCGTCTGATTGTTACAAATATAATAATAGTTTTTAATGTTCCCGCGGCATAGGTTTTCTGCCATAAAATGGCTATATTTGTAAGTTTTAAAACGCAAATTACACATAACCAATACAATATGCAGAACAAATTGCAAGAACTTACCGAGAAGCTCTATCAGGAGGGCCTCGTAAAAGGTAAGGCCGAAGGAGAAGAAATCCTTGCCGCAGCCAGGAAAGAAGCGGCCGCTATCATCGAGAAAGCCAAGGCCGAAGCGGCATCAATCACGGCAAAAGCGGAAAAAGCTGCCGAAGATCTTAAGGCAAAGGTGGATTCCGACCTCAAGATGGCTTCAGCGCAATGTCTCCAGGCCACAAAGAAAGACATAGAGAATCTGCTTGTAGGCAAGATTGAAGCAGGCAAGGTATCGGAAACACTTAAAGACAGCGCCTTCATCAAAGAGACAATCAAGGCCGTCGCCACGAAGTTCAACGCCGAAGAGGCCACCGACCTTGAGCTCATCCTTCCCGAAAGTATGAAGGCAGAGCTCGAGCCCTGGGTGGCCGGAGAGCTCTCCAAGGCCCTCAAAGGCGGAGTCCAGGCCGGTTTCTCCAAGAAAATCAGCGGAGGCTTCACGGTCGGGCCCAAGGACGGCGGCTGGTTCGTTTCCCTCACCGAACAGACCTTCAACGAACTCATCGCAGAGTATCTGCGTCCGGTAACTCGTAAACTCCTCTTCGGTGAATAATTACGAATACATAATCGCCGGGCTCCCCCTCCTGCAGCAGGACGGGCGTGAGAATCCGGATACGGAAGCCATCCTTGCTGACATACGCGGGCAGCTGAGCGCCAAAGACAATCAGGCTCTCGGCCTGCTTCTCGATTCGTACGATACGTCCAGGCTGGATGCGGATCTCTATCGCAAAGCGGCTGACAGCCACAACAAGTTCATTCGCAACTTCTTCGCTCTGGACCTCGGCGTACGCAATGCGAAAGTAGAGTATCTCAACCGCACCCTTGGCAGACCGGAAGGCACCGATGTACTCATCCTCGACCCGGAAAACGAAAGCACTGAATTCGAGCAGAAAGCCGAAGTGGATGCCATCCTGGAAGGCAGCGACATTCTCGCACGTGAACGCGGCCTCGACGACTTCTACTGGAAGGCCGTCGACACCCTTACGGTGATGGACGTGTTCGACCTCGACGTCATCCTCGCCTTCGTCGTAAAACTCAAACTGGTGGAGCGCTGGCTGCGCCTCGACGAAGCCGCAGGGCGTGAACTCTTCCGCAAATTGGTAAAAGAAATAAAAGAAAACTACACGATATGAAAACTACTGGAAAGGTTACAGGCATAGTTTCCAACCTTGTGACCGTGCAAGTTGACGGCCCTGTGGCAGAGAACGAACTCTGCTACATCAATCTGAGGGGCACCAACCTGCTTGCCGAGGTCATCAAGGTCAACGGCGACAAAGCCTCTGTACAGGTATTCGAGAGCACCCGCGGGCTCCGCGGCGGCGACACCGTCGTTTTCCTCGGCAGGATGCTCGAGGCCACCCTGGGCCCGGGGCTTCTCAGCAGCGTCTATGACGGTCTGCAGAACGACCTCACCACAATGACCGGAGTATTCCTCAAGCGAGGCGAATACACCGACCCTCTCGATCATGAAAAACTCTGGGACTTCACCCCCCTTGCCAAGAGTGGTGACAAAGTCGTTGCGGCCGACTGGCTGGGCGAGGTCAAGGAAGGATGGCTCCCTCATAAAATAATGGTGCCGTTTTCCTTCAAGGGCAGCTACACCGTAAAGAGCGTTGTTCCTGCCGGGCAGTACAACATCGACACCGCCATCGCCACCCTCGTTAACGAAGAAGGCGAAGAAGTGAGCGTCACGATGACCCAGAAATGGCCCGTAAAGGTCGCTGTCAAGGGATACAAGGAAAAACCGCGTCCCCAGAAGATCATGGAGACCGGAGTGCGTGTGATCGACACCTTCAATCCCATCGCGGAAGGCGGCACCGGATTCATCCCCGGGCCTTTCGGTTGCGGAAAGACCGTGCTTCAGCACGCCATCGCAAAGCAGGGCGAGGCCGACGTCATCGTGATGGCTGCCTGCGGCGAACGTGCCAACGAGGTCGTGGAGATCTTCACCGAATTCCCGGAACTCATCGACCCTCACACCGGGCGTCACCTGATGGAGCGTACCACTATTATATGCAATACCTCCAACATGCCTGTCGCCGCGCGTGAAGCTTCAGTCTACACCGCAATGACCATCTGCGAGTATTACCGTGCAATGGGCCTGAGGGTACTGCTTCTCGCCGACTCCACATCCCGCTGGGCACAGGCCCTGCGCGAGATGAGCAACCGAATGGAGGAACTCCCCGGCGCCGATGCATTCCCGGTAGACCTTTCCGCCATCATCTCCAACTTTTACGCCCGTGCGGGCATGGTGGTGCTGAACAACGGGCAGACCGGAGCGGTCACCTTCATAGGCACCGTCTCCCCTGCCGGCGGAAACCTCAAGGAACCCGTCACCGAATCCACCAAGAAAGCGGCCCGCTGCTTCCACGCGCTCGAACAGAACCGTGCCG
>CAMNAD010000072.1 GCA_946530505.1 uncultured Bacteroidales bacterium | reverse complement strand
CAGGTCGGCATCCTCCGCAGGGTGGTGGCTGTCCAGCGCTTCGACAAGGAAGGGGAACCGTTCGAGGTGTATCCCAACATCTTCGTGACCGCCACCAGGGGAGAGACGGCACCCGGACCCGAGGGTTGCCTTTCGATTCCTGGATGGCGTGGCGACGTGCTCCGCTACCGCGACATCGACATTGAGTACACCTCTCCCAAAACGCTGAAAGACACCACCGAGCGTGTGCAGGGCTTTTCTGCGGTAATCTTCCAGCACGAATGCGACCATCTCGACGGCGTGCTTTATATCGACAAGACAGTTGAGGGATCATTGCGCCAGGAATAAACAACACTAAAATATGATCAAGAGAACCATTATCGCAAGCTTAGCGGTCCTGATGCTGGCCGCCTGCTCACAAGAGCCCGTAGTCAATTACAAACTCTGGTACGACTGGCCGGAGAGGCATCTTCCGGATTTCTCCGCACTTGGCGAGCCGGACGTGCAGGGCGTCAAGGTCAATCTCGACCTGGAAGGCATAGACGACCAACTCAATCACTTTTGTGCCCAGTTCGATGCTACGCTAAAAGTACGGACAGAAGAGGAATATACCTTCGTCCTTACCACTGATGACGGTAGCAGGCTCTATGTCGACGGAGAGAAACTGATCGACAGCGACGGCGCCCGCGGCCCTATTGAGGAAAAAGCGACAAAGGTCCTGAAGAAGGGCAAGCATTCCATCAGAATCGAATGGTTCGACTTCGACAAGGGCCAGTCCATTGTCTTCCGCTATTCTACACCGACCATTCACCAGAGGGAGTTCAACGACAAAGTCCTGGTCGCAGAAGACAAGCGGACCGACAAGGCGCCGTTCGTGAAGCCGCAGGTCAATGAGGCCGCGGAGCGCTTCCAGGCATGGAAAGGCGATGACGAGGCGGTGGTTTTTCCCATCATTACCGACATTCATACTGCAGGGCGCTTCTCTTACAAGCACATAGGCCATGCTGCCGTTGCTGCAAAGGCTTTCGGCGCCGACTTCATGGCCAACCTCGGAGATATAGGCCTTAACGCATATCCTGCCACGGTGGATTCACAGTATGCGCAGTTCATTCTCGACAACGTGAAGGCGCAGATGCTCAAATACGACGGCATCTGGGTTTATGCTCCCGGAAACCACGACTGGGACGGCGGCGAAGGCAAGTATCTCTCCGAAGAGTATCTTTCCGACTTCTTCCAGAAGCCCTGGGAAGAGAAGGCCGGAGGCAATCTGCATCTCACTCCCGGCAAGACCTACGGATATCTCGATATCCCCGGAAAGAATTTCCGCGTCATCTTCCTGAACAGCGAAGCGACAGGCACGCAGGGATATTACTATATCTATGGGGATGAACAGCTCGAGTGGCTGGCATCCGTGCTGGATTCCATGCCCGCCGGCATGCACGTGCTGCTGCTCTCCCACTGGATGCCGCATCCGCTCGGAGTCTGGAATGCCACCTCCCTCAATCCTGTACGCAAGGAGGCTTCCTCGAAGATGATGGATTTACTGTCTTCCTATGTGGGGAAGGTGAATCTCGTAGGCCTCTTTACTGGCGATACGCACGTCAACTTCCACGAAGTCGCCGACGGCGTGAACTACTACGTGTCACAGGGTTACGGATGGGTTTCTCCAGACCTGATGATGCCCGGGCAGAAGCACGCATTTTTCGATTATCAGGAGAGTCTCTGCATCGACGTCGTGGCCGTGAAGCCTGCCAAGCGCGAGGTGCATACCTTCCGCATCGGTGCCGGCGGAGCAGAATACGACTATAGTTTCGGATACTAGATTATTCCCAGTTCTCCGGCGGTACGGAGCATGTCGGAGATGTTCTTTACACCCATCTTGGCGTAGATGCGCTGACGATGGGTGTTCACCGTGTGCACGCTGAGGAACAGTTTCTCTGCCATTTCGGCTGCGGTGAGGCCTTCGGCGCTTAAGCGGATAATCTGGATTTCCCGCTGCGAAAGACCTATGTCGGCGATTTTCCTGCCCCTCTCGATCAGGATGTCCCCGACATAGTTCGCCACATCCTGGTTTATCGACTGGGCGCTCTCCGCGATCTTGCGGCAGCGCTCGCGTATCTGCTCGGAATCAAGCGTGGCAGCTTCTTCCGATAGTTTTTCCAGGTCGGACCTGTATGCCTGTGCGGGATTCCGGAGGTCTTTGGAAAGGATTTTTATCAGTTGCTCCTTGGTGGCGTTGATGCGCAGGAGCTCGTCGTTGCGGCGGCGCACACGACGGATGTGATTCACCGCTATCACTATGATGGCCGCCGCCAGCATCACCAGCATCAGGAGAATGGTAATCTGATAACCGCGCTTCTCGAGCTTATGCTCCTTCTCTTTTACCTCGAAACGGGTCTCCATCTCCTGGAGGGTCTCATCCGATTTCTGGTTCATATAGCGGGTGATCTCCCGCACATAATCGTCGTGGGCGTCGAGGGCAGACTGGGCATTCCCGGTACGGGTGTAGAGGCGCACCAGACGGTCGTCCAGGGCACTTGCCATCAGGTGGTCATCTTCCGGAAGATTCTTGCGGGCATTCGCGAAGTATTCCAGGGCCTCCTCATTGCGCCCGCCCTGCTGGAACCAGCGCGAACGGAAGAGGACGCCGTTTCGGCGGAGGCGTTCGATGCCGTTTGCATCCGCAACCGCCTGCCCGCGGTCCAGCCACTGCCCGGCCGTGCGGTAGATGCCCTGGTCAATGGGATCGCTCCAGCGGTTCTTGTTGATGTAGAGGGATCCGATGACAAAGCAAGCTTCCGCCTCCAGCTCGGGCTCCTTTATGGTTTCTGCAATCCGCAGGGCCTCGTTTGCATACTCCAGCCCCTCGTCGTTGCGTCCCGTTTCGGGGGAGATTTCGGCGTAGGAGCAGAGCTTGGCCTTGGAGATGAGTATGCCGGCCAGCTCCTTGTCGAGCCCGTGCTTCCTGGCGATGGTCTCGGCCTCCAGGGCCTTCCCCCAGGCATCTGCATCGCGGCTGGTCATGATATCTATGCCGACGATGGTCTGAAGGGCCTGCACCTTTATCCGGGGCTGCCCTTCCGATTGCTCTAGCGCCATCAGCGCCTTCTCCATCGCCGCATCGAAGTTCTGGGACGACACATCCTTGCCGGCCTGTGCGATCAGGCTTTCCGCCATCACCACGGCCAGCGCCGCATAATACATCAATCTCATTATCATCATCCGTTGATTATGTTCATATGGTCTGCCAGCTGCAGGAAGTAGTCGTTGGACCAGAAGTCCAGCTGGCGAAGTGTCTGACTGTCAATGTAATAAATAACATCCTCCTTGACCGCTTCAATATCTGTGGTGGCCAGTTTCTGCCGCAACATACTCTTGAAATCATCCAAGCTGACATCCTCGCCATTGAATTCTTTGATTCTGGCTTGAAGATGCTTGAAATCCAGAGGAACCTCGTTGCGCACATACCACTCGAAGTCAAACCAGTCCCGCCCCTTTACGCGCCTTTTCCACGCCCGATATACAAGAGCGTGCATCTTGCCGGCGAATAGGTCCGGCAGGGTGACACAACGCGTCATAAATGAATACGGATCAAGGAGAACCTTTTGCTCAGTATTGAATAGAAGAGGAGGGTCTGTATCTAACTCAATCTTGACCTTGACGGTTTTCTTTGTTTGGAATTTGATGTCGTAGGCCTCGGTGTTTTCTTTCAGGAAAGCAGACTCCACACGGCCGAACATCTTCTTTTCCTTTTTGTTTATGATTACTTCGAACCCTGCGATTTTGAACTCTTCACGAATGGCATCGAAATAATTCTCGAGATGGATATCATCCCGTTTTTCGATGAGGGAAAAGTCGAGGTCTTCCGAGAACCTTGGCAAACCGTGGAAAAGCCGCAGGCAGGTGCCGCCATAGAAGGCGGCATGGTCGAAGAAACCGCCACGGCACAGGCCGGCAAGTGCGATTTTCTGGCAGATCTCCTGCTCGGCATTAGGAGGAACAACTCCTCCGCCCTGTTGGCTATACTTTGCCAACATAGATTCGTAAGTGGTCATTGCTTGATTATTTTAATCAGGTATTCAAAAATCTGAGTCTTTCTGCCCATTCTGGCGCACTGCTCTATGATATTGGTGTCAAGTTCCGATACCACGTCCATATCCAGCCTCATATCTTCCTCGAGATAAGCAATCAGGGACTTTATGGACTGATTCGGCACATAATTATCGTGCAAAATCAGATCGCACAGGGCCTTTTCCCTGCTGGCCATAAGATAATGAACATCGCCATCTTCCTTGCTTTCTATTCCTATAGAGAAGTATTTGTCGGGCACCTGAAAATATGCAAAACGACCCACAGGTGTTTGAAATGTGCGGGAGCGCTTTGTGGTTGCAGAAGTTATAGTGTAGACCCTTTCCGGAATCATGCCATAGTAACGGAGTGCCCAGTGAAGAGATACGTATGAAGGGCCGTAAATATGGTTGGCGCAAAGGCACTTGTCGGTTGGTTTTCCGGAAAGATCCCTATTGACTATGTAGAGATTTCTCTTAAGCCGTATAAGTTCCCCGCTTTGTTCAAGAGCCTGAATCTTCTTTTCCGGATGGGCCAGCGAAGAAAAGCAGGACTTCAGCGCTGCTCCTGAAACGGGTATTCCGGCAAATTGAATAAGGGGATTCTTCTGATACATACAATGTGTAGTTTGATTGCAAATATAGAAAATTTTACATAGAAAAGGAATAGTTTCTTCTTTTTCTATGCATATTTTGTGATGTATGTAATCGAGATTGTGGCCAAATTATGGCCTCAGCAGTGCAAATTACTGAAAAATAACTACAAAAAAGTGCCCTCGAAACACCACATTTGCAGCAGATGATCATGATGTTTTACTGGGTGCTCATAATACTGCTGTTCTTGCTCCTCCTCCTGGGAGCAGGATGGCTCATGCACCGCAAAGAACAAGATCATCAAGAAGAGGCCGCAGCACTTCGAAGGGAGATATTTCTGCTGCAGGACAAGATAAGGATCCTGACGACTCCGCAGGAGAAGCGCACGAAGGAGATCGCCGAAACCGACGCTTTCCTTGCGACCGTACATTCCATTATAGATGAAGGACTTGCAGACGGAGACTTCAGCGTCGAAGCCGTTTCGGCCAAGATGCATATGAGCGCACAAACATTCCGCCGCAGGTTGCTCAATGCCACCGGAACTTCTCCAAAAGACTATATCCTCGGGATCCAGATGGAGAAGGCGGCGGGGCTTCTTCTGCACGAAACCGGGATGCCTGTGCAAGAGGTCGGACGCCGCTGCGGGTTCGACGATGCGAGCAGTTTTGCGCACAGCTTCCGACGCTTCTACGGCTGCTCCCCCTCGAGTTACAGGGATGACGCCTGAACATAGCAGAAAGACATTATGTAAGATTTTAACAAGTTTAAGCCGGATATTTGGAAGATTATGACAAGCATCAAATAATCAAATCGGATAATTTTGTAAAAGGGAGAAAGTTGTTTTAAAATCTATATTCTATGAAGAAAAAAGAACGTTATTTTTCACCCGAAATCGAGGTGATCAAAGTGCAGCCACAGGGGGTGGTTTGCCAGAGTGTCGATGTGACATCCACCATTACTAACCCATTCGAGGGCAATACAGAACTTGATTGGGGTGTTTAATCTTAAATTAGAGAATGATTATGAAAAAGATATTTGTTGTTGCTGCTTTGGCAGCTAGTGTATTTACTATGTTTTCCTGCGAAAAGGCAAACCAGCTGGCAGATGAAAACCAGAGCATTAAGATTAATGTCACTGTAGGAAACCTGGACACAAAAGCTCTTAAAACAGGTTGGGTTAATGGTGATATCATCAATGTATATTTGGATAACGTCACCGCATATACACCGGATTTTACTCTTACCTATGATGGGACCAAATGGGTAGCATCTGAACTCAGTTCCGATGCGATCTCCAGGCTACAACCTTCCGGAAAACTGAAAGGATTCTGGGAAAGCAGCAATTCTGCCGTTTCCTCCTGGAACAAATGGAATTCTTCAGGTACAATATACTATTTCGATTACCCAGATGTGGACCAAGCTTCTGTTACGGGTGTCCAGACGCAGGTTACCGCGCAATTTTACTATATCCCCTATACTTATTCCGCCGGCACGCTGACTGCAGACATCAACGTCTGGTATTTCACGACGGATTTCCAGCTGGTTGTAACCGGACTTCCGGACGGGACTTACTCCCTGTACACCGGTACGAATATGCTGAAAGCGTGCGATTACATCAAGATATCTTCAAATTTGGCAGAAGCTGGCATTTGGGGATATGCCAGCGATTCTCATAGGATCGGCGGCATTCCCAATGCGGACGGCGTTGCTTTTGTGGGAAGAGTGGCTCGTCCAAACGTCAAGTTGGATTATGTATTCTATCTGACAGACCACGGGACTAATAAGACGTACAGTTATACGAAAAACGTATCGCTCCCGACCACTTCCGGGAAAGTGCTCCTGGGCGCAAAAGTCCCTTTTAGCAAATTTACTGAGATATGATGAAAGAGAAACAGCAATATTTGCCGCCTGAACTGCAAGTGGTAGAATTGGACATCCGCTCCAGCGTTATGCTGGAAGTCTCTGGTGAGAATGTTGATACTCCAGATTTTATAGACGGAGGTGATTTGTTTGCATAAAAAGGATCGAGTATGAAAAAAATATATTCAATCTCTCTTATTGTACTGCTTGCTGCATGCTCAAAGGCACCAGTAACAGATAAAGAGATAGTGTGCAATCCCATTCCAGTAAGTGTCACGGCATCCATTAGTATGTCGGAAGCAGACCCTGCCACAAAACTCTCCTACACCGCGGATGGGAACACCCTCAAAAGCAATTGGAAAAAGGGAGATCAGATTTCATTGATAACCTACGATTCCAACTATAAGTTGATATCCAACGACATCCTGACTGCTCAAGCGAATGGAACCTCGGTGCGATTTACCGGTACATATTCCAATCCTCCAAGTGGCGTGGTTGATGCATGCCTGGTGTATCCTGCTCTCTCGGGGACTCCCCTGGCCAGCCCTCTGGAAGCTCACAATAATTATAATACCACGGGGCCTTTCTATGTTGAAGATGGCCTTCTCAGGCTTGACTCCGGACGTCAATTTGTCCAAAATATAAATGGCACTTATACAAATGCCGTAAATAATCTCCCTTACTATACTTTGATGCATGCAGCAGTTCTGAAAACCGATGTTGCATCAGGTAGTTTTTCTGCAAGTTTCAGACATCTCACATATATTATCAAGGCGACGCTCACAATGCC
>CAMNAD010000071.1 GCA_946530505.1 uncultured Bacteroidales bacterium | reverse complement strand
AACTGATGCGGAAAGCCGCAAATCTGTAATAAGGTATATTCTAACTCAAAAGAAGCCGGTTGACCAATCAACCGGCTTCTTTTGTGCGGGAGATCAGAGTCGAACTGACACGTCTTCACCAGACACTAGCTCCTGAAACTAGCGCGTCTACCATTTCGCCACTCCCGCGCTTAGGGAATGCAAAGATAGTAATTTTTTTCTTTTCTTATCAAAAAATATAACTCAATGCTATCATCAAGTCGTTGGGCAATACGAATAGTTTGTCGTCCGAGCCTATGATGCGTCCGCAGGTGGGGCAGGCGTAGGTCACATAGCGAGTGTATCCAGTCCACAAGCCAATGCCTATATCGAGGTTCAGATGGCGTCCCAGCATTTTAGAATATCCTCCGGCAATGCCAGCGCCATAACGGTCTCCTTCCGATGTCTGCAGCGTGACATGTTCCGCCTCATTGAATTCCTGGTACTGCATCTTGCCGCTCAGCCACCAACCGGAATAGATATGCCAGGGCCAGTAACGCCCGCCAAGTGAGTATAGTTGCTGACGCATCTCTCCCCCACTGTCATACTTGACTCCCGCACTCACGCTCCAATGACGGGCAAGGGCGTAGGATGCCTCCAGATTTGCAGATCCGCTGCGGGCATAGTCGATGAAGTTTGTAGAGAATGACAGTTCCTGTGCGGAAAGGGAGGTGAAGCAGCCCGCAAGGGCGGACTGCATCACCAAACACAAAAAAGTAAAGAAAAAGCGTTTCATGACTATAAATAACGATTGAATGCCAGATTGATATTGTTCCTGAATTCAGGATATAGCGATAGCAGTTTGTCCTGTAGTTTGTCCCTGTCTGTCACGGCCGGGATTAGAGCCTGGTATATCCTGTAGAAATCCAGACCGCGGTCATCAAGGTAATAAAACACCTGGGGATAGAACCAAAACGAAGTCCCGAATAACACCTTGCGTCCTGTATACCTGTCCATATACATTCTGGAACTGAGATAGTATGCCCACATTTCTGCGACCTCACAGTATCCGGCGTTTTGCTCTCCTCCGGTACCATAGGTCATCAGTCCGGATGTCACATAAGAGCTCAAAACATATTCCATCAGTTTGTCCCACCATTCCACACCAACCTGCTGAAAATGGCTGGCATGTGCCAATTCGTGAACGGTAGTGGCATAAATCCCAGCATAATCCGTATCATCCTTAAGTCCAAGAGTAACATCGGGCAGAAACCACTTCACCAGTTTCGACCAATCCCCAAGATACTTCTTCACAAG
Source organism: uncultured Bacteroidales bacterium (assembly GCA_946530505.1). Classification (GTDB taxonomy): domain Bacteria; phylum Bacteroidota; class Bacteroidia; order Bacteroidales; family UBA932; genus Cryptobacteroides. The sequence goes on along the minus strand of CAMNAD010000071.1, from coordinate 6,030 downwards.
ATCTACATTGTCGACCACTGCTCCATGCTGCATCATAACGGTACTGCTCGCAGAGAGTTTCTGGAATATCCACAACCTCAGGTTTGACGGAGGAGCCTTTATCGTTCCCTCTGCAGTTTTGCAACGATCAAAGTAGTCGCACACTGTATTGTTTACAACGCAACGGGCGAACAAACTGCGGTCACTTTCCATACTGACCTCCATACTGCAACCTTCCTGCGAATGTTTACCCATTGTGGAACTGGAGCCTCCCACGAGAATGAGATTCAATCCTATTCCGAATCCTCTCTTGTTCTTGAATACGAGCCAATACCTCGGCTTTGTAGAGAAAGACTTGTCTATCTGATAATAGCCGTTTTCATCTGTATACGCCTGACCTATCTTCACAAATACATTACAGGCGACCCTCACGCCATTCACACCTTCGGGATTACCCGGATTACGGTCATCCACCAGTGTGATGCAGCCGGAAGGTTTTGCAGCACCGGCCTTGGTATTCGCTGCATCTTCCAATAAACAGGCGTTTCCCGTCAGGCGGAAAGATTCCCTTTCCACCGCCTCCCAGTCGATCCACTCTTCGCCTGAGCGGGTAAACACCTCATGCTCTGTTATATGGCATTTGTCAAGCACTTCAAATGGTATGTCTGCCGGGAACCTGAAATCAGGAGAAACCACCGCATACTGCCATGTTATATCTCCTTCCGGGATTTCCGGATCGTGGTAATAATCCCCCTCCCTCACAATCTCGTAGTCAACAGGGTGATCTAACATTTCCACTCCCATTTCCACCAGTTTGTCATATTCTTCCTGACTTCCTGGAAGAAAGCGCACATACAAGTCAGTGGCGCTTACATTGATTTCATCTGCCTTTGTCGGATAGAGAGACTGCAGAGCCTTGGTAATGTTCTTTACAGAATATGGGTCCTCCAGTTGCCGGCCGAGTACCATCATCCCGTGTTCTAATTCCAATGCCGGTCCAGGGCTGTCACCCGCATCTATCGATGTAGCGTCGCAGGCACATATTGCGGAGGCAAGCCCCGCAGCGATCAAAAGTTTTACCAAATGTTTCATACCGCATCGTTTTTGTCAACGGCAAATGTAAGCGGTAAAAAGCGTTTTAAAAGTTTGTAATCGTTTATTTGACATTAATGGCACTGTATTGCAATACAAAAGGCTTTTATTAAATTTGCATATATGTTTTTGCATACACGATGAAAATCCTTTATACTTTATTTTTCCTTTTTGCCACAGTCCATCCCATTGATTCAGAATTGTTTAAGGCGATTCAAAGTGATCCGTATACGGCTGCGGGCAATTTAATGCCTTATATAGCACCATCAGAAAAAGGACAGGACACCAAAGCGCCTAAAGGCTACAAGCCATTTTACTTTTCATATTACGGAAGGCACGGGAGCAGGTACCTTACCGGAGACATCTCTTTCATAAGCGGCTACGTACAGATGCTTGGTTCTCTTGATGCGGAATCTGCTCTTACGGAAGACGGAAAAAAACTTCTACGACAACTGATATGGCTGGAAGAAGAGCATAAGGACAATATGGGCATACTGACCAAGACCGGATATAAAGAAGAAGCATCCATCAGCGAACGCATGCATAAAAGATTCCGCAGGGTTTTCCACCAGTGCGGAAGGCGCAGGGTCGTCGTAAGGTCGTCGCCATCTCTGCGCAGCGCTATGACAGGCACCAGTTTCATAATGGAGTTGAGCAAACATTGCAGAAAACTGGAATTCGATATAAATGGAGGGCAAAGGTACTATTTCACCAAGTGGGACCCGAATCCGTCCCTGGATGTTACAGAACAAACAGTTCTGGATTCGATGATACGTACAAACCTGGACACGGCCGCATTTGTTCGCAGGTTTTTCCGCGACGAATCACTCTTCAGGGAAGCATTGGCCGGAAAGAGTATTGGGAAAGCACAGTATGAAATCATGCACATTCTCAGTGTCGGCAGATGCGTCAGTCCCGATGCCACCACATTCGCCCTGTTCAACACAAAAGAGCTGTACGACTATGCCGTAGTACAGAACGCACGTACGGCATCATGGTTCATACATAGCAAGGAAACAGGGTTTTACAGGGATACAAATGCCGGAGCACCGCTTATAGACGAAATCGTATGCCGGGCAGAAGAAGCGATCAAGGGCAACGGTACCTGCGCCGACCTTCGTTTCGGGCACGATTCCGGCGTTGCACCGGCTTTCAGTTTCCTGCATATTGAAGGATATGACAATCCATCGGCCTCATTGGCTGACACCTGGAATACCTGGCCTGCCTACAAACACGTCTCAATGGCCTGCAACCTGTCCATAGTCCTTTACAGGAACAGGAAAGGCAATATTCTGGTAAAGATACTCGAAAATGAAAGAGAGACCTCCATTCCGGCGATCTCTCCATTCTATGGCCCATATTACAAATGGGATGATTTCAAGCGTTGGTGCACTAGAAAAATTTGACTTCCCTACCCTCGATGGCACTCATCAGGGAATTGCCCACGCGGCTGACGCCGAAACGGAAATAATCCTTGTTGAGCCATTCTTCTCCGAGAATCTCGAGTCCGATGTTGTAATAAACCAGCGCATCTTCAGCGGTAGCGATGCCTCCGGCGGCCTTGAAGCCGACTTTGCGTCCGGTCGCTTTGTAGAAGTCGCGTATTGCCTCGCACATTACACGGGCAGCTTCAGGTGTAGCGTTGACTGAAACCTTGCCCGTAGAAGTCTTGATAAAATCCGCCCCTGCTTCCATGGCAAGCATTGAAGCCTTGCGAATCAATTCTGGAGTCTTGAGGAGGCCGGTTTCGAGGATCACCTTGAAAACAACCTTGCGTCCAAGACGTTCACCTGCAGCATCTATCGCCTTCTTCATTGTAACTATCTCTTCCTTCGCTCCGGCTTCGTCACCAGCAAGGAACTTATTGAGTGCAAGCACGATATCAATTTCGTCAGCGCCATTCTCGACCGCCAGTTCGCATTCGCGCACCTTCACCTCGAGAAAACTCTGGGCCGTAGGGAAGCAGCTGGAAACCGCCGTCACGTGAAGCTCCTCGCAGGGCCTGTTTTCACGGACGACGTTGGCGAGATTGGGGTATACGCAAACCGATGCCGGCAGCGGATATGAAGGGTATTCCTTTGTAAGGACAGTCACTTTGTCCACGAGTTTCTTGACGGACTCAGGGGTGTCTTCCGTATGAAGAGTCGTGAGATCCATGAAAGAAAAGCATTTCTTAAGAATTTCTGTCTGATTCATATTTATCCTTTGATTTGAATATTAAATCCTTCGTCTATAAGATCCTGTACCAGAGAGCGCATCTGGGCCTCCGAGTATTTTTCAAGCCCTGCGGCAGGGGTGGGCCTGTCTATAGTATAGACCATTATCTCCCGTGGATGCACCCTGCGGACTATATCCATCCAGGGCAGCAGGACTTCGGGACTGGCAGTATCGAAGTCCGGGCTGCGCAGGAACATCGTCTGCATCACGAAATCGCCCTTGAACTTCTCCATCCCGCAGATGACATCCTCGACATTGTACTCCCCTGCCGGCTGGTTGATGCGGGACGCCAAGTCGGAGGTAGGGGCGTCGAGTTTCAATATGGGATTGTCGACCTTGCGCAGGGCGTTGAACACGGAATCCCTTGACAGCCTGGTAGCGTTTGTCAGCACCGATACCTTGGCTTCCGGATAAAACGCATTGCGCAAAGCAAGAGTATCATCAATAATCTGAGGGAAGTCCGGATTCAGCGTAGGTTCTCCGTCTCCCGAGAAAGTGATGGAGTCGATTGGAGTTTCTGCCTGACGGCATTCGCGAAGTTTGTCTTCCAGTGCAGTACGCACGTCTTCAGCCGTCGGAATCACACGGTCTCCTGTACCGTCCTTGTTCCATCCGCATTCGCAGTAGATGCAGTCGAAATTACAAAGCTTCCCGTTCCTCGGCAGAAGATTTATGCCAAGGGAACTCCCCAGCCTGCGGCTGAAGATGGGACCGAAAACCGTCTCCTCGCGCATCATGGCTGCACCCTCCTTAATCTGTGAGACCTGGGAGATTCCAGGCGGGTAGATTCGAGGCGGAGAGAATCCAGCCGGAGGGAGTCCCTGTGAAGGGAGTCTCTCAAAAGGGAATCCCGCCGCGCCTGTTCAACCAGGGCACTGTCCCTGGATGCCAGGGTATCCCGCCATGGAGCCCATGCCATGATAGTATCGACCTTGACTGAATCGACCGAGAACACTGGCAGATGCAAAGCACCGAGCCCGGCCAGAATCTGATTCTGCCTCTCGAGCGCTTTTTCGAAAGACTCCAGGCTCTTTTGTGTCTTGCGCAACTTGTCCTGAGTGCGTTCGATAATCTTTTTATATTTTTCCGGATGGTTCAGATAGTAGTTCACGCTGGCATCGTAATCCTCGAAACCGTATCCGAATTTGCGGAATATCGCCTCATAGAACCGGGTGGTATCGGCAGTCTTTCTCAAGCCGGGATTGTCGTTAAGCCACTGGTCGGCAAGGAACATCTCGGCATAGATATCGGACATATCCCTCTCGCTCATGATTTTCACGTGCCTGCACGATGGCAGAAGGCAGGCGCAAACCAGGAGAGCTAGCAAAATATATTCCGTTATCCTACGCATGGCATGCTAACGCAGAGTGCATCCGAATTCCTTGGTAAAGACTTCCAACAGGCGGGCCATCACACGCTCCACATCCTGGTCGGTAAGTGTCTTCTCCACATCCTGAAGCGTGAAGCTGAGAGCGTACTGCTTCTTGCCTGCAGGAATCTTGTCGCCTCTGTAAACATCGAAGAGACTGACCTGCTTGAGGAGCTTCTTTGCGTTCTTGAACGCTGCGGCACGAAGGTCGGCATAGTTAACTCCTTCGTCGAGCAGGAGGGCCAGATCGCGGCGCACCTCGGGGAACTTGGGCAGTTCCTTGAATGCAACCTTGTCACGCTTGACTATCGAGAACAGGGCGTCCCAGTTGATTTCGGCCGCCACCACCTGCTGCTTGATGCCGAACTTGCGGGCAAGGGCCGGATTGATGACACCAATCACGGCCAGTTGCTGTTTTCCCCCGGGCAGATTGTATACAGTGCCCTCGGAGAAGATATCGGAAGGCGCCGCATCTGTCCACATCTGATAGAGGTCTGCACCATAGCGGCGAAGAAGAAGCTCGAGATATCCTTTCAGTTGATAAAAGTCTCCCTTTGCGGCAGCATTCTTCCAGTTCTTTTCGGGCGCTCCGCTGATGAACATGGCATAGCAGGGATGCTCCTCATATCCTTCGAGAGTCTCTCCTCCCTTTTCAGGAAGACGTTGATAAACGGAACCGTACTCAAAGGTCTTGATACGGGAAATCTGACGGTTCAGATTATATGCGATAACCTCAAGGCCGTTGAGCAGCAGGGTCTGGCGCATCACGTTAAGGTCTGAACTCAAAGGGTTCACTATATGCACCAGCCTCTCCGAAGGGAAGGTCTTGAGGTCCTTGTAGTAATCTGCCTTGGTCAGGGAATTGTTCATGGTCTCGGCGAATCCGTTAGCAGCCAGGAAATTTGAAATCTGGTTGCGAATGGCCTCGGGCTGAGGGGTCGGAGATGCCGAAACGCTCATCTTCATATGATGAGGGAGGTCGATGTTGTTGTATCCGTGGATGCGGAGGATTTCCTCAACCACATCGCATTCGCGATATACATCTATCATATAACTCGGGGCAAGCACAACAGCTTTGTTCCCGTCGTTGCTGATAAACTTGTACTGGAGAGCCTCGAGCACCTTGGTAATATTCTCATGACCTATCTTCTGGCCGACAAAGGCCTCGATACGGTCGTAGTCGAGTTCGATGCGCTTGCGCTCGACCGGATTGGGGTACGATTCGAAAATGTCGCCCTCGATATGGCCTCCGGTGAGTTCGCAGATCAGCAGGGCAGCCCTCTTGATCGCGTATATGGTAATCTCGGGATCCGCTCCCCTCTCATAACGGAAAGAGGCGTCTGTCTGCAAGCCCTGAGTCTTGGAAGTCTTGC
>CAMNAD010000070.1 GCA_946530505.1 uncultured Bacteroidales bacterium | reverse complement strand
AGGCCGGCTGCAGGTTCATAATAAAATCCGTCTTTCATGCAAGACGCAAGAGAAGCTCCAACAGCAAATGTGATTGCAAATAAGATGTATTTTTTCATAATTCTTATGTTTTTCTGTATATTAAACTCGTTTTTGACGGAATCTTGCATCTATATTAAACGAAAGTTTTCATGCAAGAATCCGTGCAACCCGGATTTATAATACAGAACCAAACAACAGGATATGAATCGCCCGGTCAATATTTTATCAATTTTTTTATCGGTCCTCCTTGCTGCAGGATGCTCCAAAGATATGGTATGGAATGAATTAGCTGGAAATAATGATGGACAACCATTATCATACGCCGCAATCGTCAGCGTTAAAAAGTCTCCGACCGACACCCTGTATTTTCAGGTGGACGATACCACACGTCTGTTTCCGCGGAATTTCACGGACGAAAAACTGGTAGGGGAACGCATCGTATGCGATATCTCCGTATACAATAAGGTAATGGGCAGTTACGGGTATGTGACGGATGTCCATTATTACGACTCGATAGACAAAGGCGAGTTCACCGCAGACGTGTCGGCTCCGGGAGATGACGGACTGGACATAGTGTTCGACTGGATGACCGGCGCGGAGGACGGATATCTGACCCTGCATTATTCGACCTGGTGGGGGGATGAAGGCATACAGCACCGTTTCTCCCTGATTGCCGGGACAAACCCAGAAGACCCATACGAACTGATCCTTCGCCATGATGCTGCAGGCGACGGACACAAGGAGAAAGGGGAGTCGCTGGTTTATTTCGACATCAATACCCTCCCGGATACGGGAGAAGAATACAAGATACTCACGCTTAAATGGACGGACAGTGCCGGAAAGACGGAATCTCATAAGTTTGAGTTCAAGAGCAGGAAATGAACTGAGTGAACTTGAACTGCTGAATCGTATCCGCAGAGGGGAAGCGTCCGGAATGCGATTGTTGTACGATCGCTATATCGGGTATCTCACTGCGGTATGCTCCCGTTATGTGGTGGATTCCGCGGCAGTAAAAGATGTTCTGCAGGATGCTTTCGTCAAAGTGTTCAGCAAGTTGGACGGCTTTGAATACCGGGGCGAGGGGAGCCTGAAGGCATGGATGAGCCGGATAGTAGTGAACGATTCTCTCAAGAGCCTCCGCGGTGCAGGGCGCCTGAAGTATGTGGACGAGTTGCCGGATACAGAGGGGGAAGGGGAGATTGAAGGCATGCCTGATGTGCCGGTCCGCGAACTGGCGGAGATGATAAAGAGCCTGCCGGACGGCTACCGGACCGTATTCAATCTCTTCGTTTTCGAGAAGAAATCGCACAGGGAGATTGCGGGATTGCTGGGTATCAAGGAAGACTCGTCGGCATCGCAGTTCTTCCGTGCACGCGCGATGCTTGCAAAAAAGATTAAAGATTATTGGAAGAAGCAAGGATATGAACAGTAACAAGGATTGGACAGACAAGCTTCCGGAACTCTTCGAGGGCTATACGGAAGCAGAACCGGATGGGCTGTGGGACGCAGTCCGCACCGGCATTGAACCCAAGAATAAGCGGCCGTTGGCTGCCCTGTGGTATGCGGGAAGCCTTCTCGCAGCGGCTGCCGTTGCTGCCCTTGCGCTTCTTCTATGGCCGGTTTCGCCCTCGGCCGAAAGCGCTGTCTCCCTCGTCCCTGGAGACGCCATCGTTGCGGATAATGTCGCTATAGAATCTGTCGTGCCTGCCGGGGAGGTGCTCCCTTCTTCCGCCTGTCTCTCCGAGACCCCTCCCAGCACAGCTGGGCCCCTCCCGTTACAGCCACGGGAGGCTATGGCTCCCGATGGGAGCACCTCCCCGGCAGAATCTCCGGCAGAACCCGAAGTAGAAGCATCGGAAACTGCGCCGGAAGCCCCCACTGAAACCGATGTGCAAAATCCTGCTGAAGTGCAGACGAAGGAACCTGCGCTTACGGAACAGCCGATCAAGACAACACCACGGAAAACGCCACGCATAAAGGTTCAGGCAGGCATATCTCGCCTGGGTAAGATGGGGCCGAAAACTATGCAGACAACCATCCGCTCCGGCGGCCCATCCCTGGCATTTGCTACAAAAGCCTGGAGCGGAGGTTCCTTCGATTTCGGCATGGTTTCCCGCAACAAGCCGTCGACTACGGAGACTACTCACTCCCAGTCCGCCCGAATAGCTTTGAGTTTGAAATGTAACATTGGAGAGAGATGGGGAGTGGAATCCGGAATAAGCCTTTCTACCTTGAATACCTCAATAAGAACTGTATCCGGAAACAGCACGAAGAAAACGGTCCGGCAGGTGGAATATATGGGCATTCCCCTGTATGTCAACTATAATGCATTGCAGTGGAACCGGTTCAGTCTCTACCTGACCGCGGGCCCTATGTATGAGTTCGCGACATCAATGCATCTGGAGGACTCCTCATATATGAATGGAAAAAGGATATCGTCATCAACTGACGATACCCCCCAAAAAGACAGAATCTGGTCGCTGAATGCCGGCGCGGGGCTCCAGTGGAATATCACTGGACACAGCGCGCTGTTCGTGCAGCCCGGGTTCTCGTATCACTTCGTCGGTGGAAGCCACATAGAGACTTACTACACGGCCCATCCTGCGTCCTTCAACCTTGCCCTCGGCTACAGGCTGACGCTGTTTTAGCAGGCAGTGATTTTGTCGATGCGGCGCTGATGGCGTCCTCCGGCGAATTCAGTATTGAGCCAGGTGCGCACTATTGACACGGCCATCCTGTAGGAGATGAAACGTGCAGGCAGCACCAGCACATTGGCATTGTTGTGCTCCTTTACCAATTCTCCAATCGCCGTATTCCAGGCAAGGCCGGCACGTATTCCCTTGTGATGATTGAGGGTAATTGCCATCCCGTTGCCGGTGCCGCAGATAGCAATTCCGAGGTCGCACTCACCCTTCTCAACAGCTGTTGCCAGGGGGTGTGCGAAATCGGGATAATCGCAACTCTCGGTGCTGTCGGTGCCGAAATTAACAACTTCGTATCCTTTGCCAAGCAGATACGAAATCAATTTTGCCTTATATTCCACGCCTGCGTGGTCGCTGCATAATCCTATTTTCATGACTGTGGTGTATTCTAAAATAGTTAAAGTTATATAATAGTTCTCAATAATCCAACATCTGTTTCTATATCGCTTCTGGAAGAGAAGGAAGGTGGCGGCGGACCGTATCAAGAATCCGATCCATGCTCGTCTGGGAATTCGCGGCAATGACCAGGGACGGCTTCTTCAGGGTGGGGAAGTTGCCGTCGAGGTCGCAGATGAACCCGCCGGCTTCCTTCAGGACAAGGGCTGCAGCCGCATAGTCCCATGGCAAGAGGCGCATCTCGAAGTAAAGCTCCGCAAACCCGCGTGCCATGAGGCAGAGTTCCACGGCGGCGCTTCCGGTGCGGCGGAAGTCGTTGCACTCCATGTAGAGGTCATAGATGATGTCAGAGCAAGTCTTGGCGAACTCCTTCCTGTAGGTGGACATGGCCGTGAAGAGGAAGCCTCTCTCAAAAGGGCGGCTGGATACATGGATGGGCCGTCCGTTGCAGAAAGCGCCCTTGCCGGCTTCCGCCGAATAGAGCTCATCGCGCCACGGGCTGTAGACGACGCCCAGCACCGGCGTCCAGTTCCTGACGAGGGCGACGCTGATGCAGCAGTTCTCGCTTCCCCGGGCGTAGTTCGCCGTTCCGTCGATGGGGTCGATGATCCAGACATATTCGTGACCCAGGTCCTGAATATCCTCTTCCTCGCAGAGGAACCCGCTGCCCGGAAGTAGCCCTGCGAGCCTCCCGGTGAGGAATTCCTGGACGGCGAGGTCGGACGATGTGACGATGTTCTCGATGCTACCTTTCTCCTTCACCGAAAAGCCTTCCCGTTTCATAAGGGCAGAGGCTTCCTTCACTATGGAAATGATGCTGTCTATAAGTACTCTATTCATAATTAGTCGTTTTGTTTTTATATCGCTTCCTCATAGGAACTCCTTATGATAAACGTTGTATCCATCTTATTACAGTATTGTGACCCATCCGGCCACAAGGGCTGCCGGGATGCCGAGGGCCATTCCGACAAGGGCCCCGAAAAGCGCCATGGCCGTTATTCTTTGTTCTTTGTATCCATACAGATTGTGACAGGACCGTCGTTCACGAGCGCCACCTTCATGTCGGCACCGAACTCACCTGTCCCGACAGGTTTTCCGATAGCCTCCGACAGGTTCTCGCAGAACTGCTCGTACAGTGGGATGGCTTTCTCATGGCCAGCCGCACCGATATAGGACGGCCTGTTGCCTTTTTTTGTGGATGCCATCAGCGTGAACTGGCTTACAACGATAATATCTCCGCCTGTGTCCAGGATGCTGCGGTTCATCACCCCGTCATCGTCATTGAAGATGCGAAGCCCCGCAATCTTTCTTACGAGCCATTCGATATCCTCTGAAGTGTCCTCATGGCCGATGCCGAGAAGAACGAGAAGGCCAGGCCCGATGGCGGACTTGACCACCCCTCCAATGGTAACCGATGCTGATGAAACTCTTTGTATGACTGCTCTCATGGTTGCCCCGCATTTGACTTTGCCTCCTCTCAAATATAGCAATAATTATTAAACCTCGAAAGTGGTCTGACGATATTTGTCGAATGATATGGCGTAATCGTACTGCGGAAAAACATCTGATGAATTGAAATATGCGGGAATTGTACTACCTTTACAAGTCAGATCAATCCAAAGTATGAAACTGAAGAAAAGAAAACTCAAGCATGCTGCAATATTTTTTGTCTGCTGGTTCGCCCTCTTGGTCTTTCTGGTTGACGGCGTTCTGAAATTCCAGACACTCGTCAACTACGTGGGATCGTATATCGTGGTAGAGATTTCTTTGATACTTTTGGTAATTCTCCCCACCTTGGCGGTATACTTTTCCACTAAAGAGAAATAGAGGCAGAGTTCGCAAATGCTTTTTCTATCCTGCTGCTGAATTCTTTCTTTCCTATCAGAATCACTATGTCTGCAATACCCAGACCGCTGCCGGAACCGGTAAGGGCAAGGCGGATACAGTTCATCACCTTCCCCATGGGCCATTCATTTGCGCGGATGAAATCCTCCAGGGCTGCTTCCAGCGAATCCTTGTTCCATTCACCTTCGTACGCGGCAATAAAATCTGCAACCTTGAGTGCCGGTTCCACGTTCTCGGGCTTCCAGAACTTTGCAGTATCCTTTTCTGCATAAGTTTCAGGCGCCTTGAACAGATACCAGGCGATATCCCAGAAGTCGGCCACGAAGGTGGCGCGCTCCTTGATCAGGTGAACAACCTTGACGAGATGCCCGAAATCGTCCTCCACTCCATGCTCCGCAAGCACAGGAACAAAGAGTTTCGCGAGCTCCTCATCGCTTTTCATGCGGAGATACTCCTTGTTGAACCATTTTGCCTTGTCGGGATTGAACTTGGCGCCGGCCTTCTGCACCTTGTCCATGCTGAACGCCTTCACCAATTCGTCCATGGAAAATATCTCCTGTTCGGTTCCCGGGTTCCATCCCAGAAGGGCGAGCATGTTCACGAAGGCCTCGGGGAAGTAACCGTCCTCGCGGTAACCGCGGGTGACTTCACCCGCCTCATTGACCCAGCGCAGGGGGAATACCGGGAAGCCTAGCTTGTCTCCGTCGCGTTTGCTGAGTTTGCCGTTGCCCACAGGCTTGAGGAGCAGGGACAGGTGTGCGAAACGGGGCTGGCTGTCGGTCCATCCGAAGGCTCTGTAAAGCAGATAGTGCAGGGGCAGGGAAGGGAGCCATTCTTCTCCGCGGATGACCTCGGTGATTTCCATCAGATGGTCGTCCACGATGTTGGCAAGGTGGTATGTGGGCAGTTCGTCGGCCCTCTTCCAGAGCACCTTGTCGTCCAGTGTCCTGGTATTCACCTCAATGTGACCGCGGATGAGGTCGTCCATTTCTACAATTTCATCTTCCGGCATCTTGAAGCGCACTGTCCAGTCGGTGGTTTCGGCAAGCAGTTTCTCCGTCTCGGCAGCACTCAAGGTTAGGGAGTTTCGCAGATGCATGCGGTTCTCGTGATTGTATATGAAGGTCTGCCCGGCGGCTTCCGCTTTCGCGCGCTCTGCGGCGAGCTCTTCGGCGGAGTCGAATGCGTAGTAAGCATATCCTGCCTCTACCAGTTGCTCGGCATACTTACGGTAGATGCCTCGCCTCTGGCTCTGGCGGTATGGAGCGTGGGGGTGCCTCTCGGAGGGCGTCTCCACGACCCTGCCTTCGTCATCCACTCCTTCGTCGGGAATAATGCCGCACCAGCGCAGGGCCTCGATTATATACTGCTCGGCTCCCGGCACGAAACGGTGGGAGTCGGTATCTTCTATGCGGATGATGAAGTCTCCTCCGTTCTGCTTGGCGTAGAGATAGTTATACAAGGCTGTACGGACACCGCCCATGTGGAGCGGACCGGTGGGGGAGGGTGCGAATCTTACGCGTGTCTTTCTCATTGTTCGTTCTTTTTCGGTTTGCGGCGTATCGCCGGTTCATTCTCAAGGGCGCTGATGTCCTGTCCTTCCTGAACAAGCAACACCGGGCGTTTGTCCGGATCGAAGCGGAAGGCGCGCTCATTGTCCTTGCTGCTGTATCCTATATGGGAACTGCTGTCAGCGGGGAGGCTGATGCCTTCGCCCTTGGCAAGTTCTTCCTTGTCGAATACATAGTTCTTGGTAATCGTGATGTAGTTGTCGGCATCACTCAGTCCCGGGCCGATTACATCTGCAAATCGCAGGCCAACTACAATGGAAGTTATGTGAATGGTATCACCTATTTCAGGACTATCGTCCCAGATGAGTCCTCTCTTGAAGTTGTTGTCCCCTCCTGTGTATTCGTCTATGAGGCGGTTGATCTCCTTCATGTCGTCCATCTTGAGACCTTGCTCATTGCGGCCTCCGGTGATGTTTACCAGTACGTTCTTCGCAGTCTTCAGGTCGAAATCGTTGAGCAGCGGGCTCTCGAAGGCCTCTTTGACGGCCTTCTCGATACGGTCCGGTCCGGAGCCCGTACCGCAGCCCATCAGGGCCATTCCGCTGTCCTTCATCATCGTCTTCACATCTTCGAAGTCAACATTGATGTATCCCTTCTTCTTTATGATTTCGATGATGCCGCGCACTGCGGTGGCAAGCACTTCGTCGGCTTTGGGGAAGGCGTCGTGGATGAGCTGGTCGCCATAGTAGTCATACAGACGCTCATTGTTGATGATTATGAGGCTGTCGACGTTCTTCTCCAGTTCGTGAATGCCGTCCAGGGCCCGTGAAAGAGCCTTCTTTCCCTCGTTCTGGAAGGGGATGGTGACAACGGCCACGGTGAGGATGCCGCGGTCCTTGGCCATCTTG
>CAMNAD010000069.1 GCA_946530505.1 uncultured Bacteroidales bacterium | reverse complement strand
ATTCCAGAACATACATCTGAAGAATGTTGGCGTGCAACTTTTGGTCGAAGGCACGCAGGCCGGCAGCGAATTCGGAGACATCGACTTCACCGACGGCGGCATCGAAGGGCCCATTGGTTTCCAGCTCAGTCGTAAAGCGGTCAAAGCCCTGATCAACGGTTCACGCGTCAAAATGGTGATAGATTTGAAATCAGGAGTCAGTCTGACTGAACTCACTGCCCGCGTGAAGGAGCTTTGGACACAGATTGACAAAGACCCCCGAAGCCGCGGAGTCCGCGAAAAGGAGAAATGCCGCATTCTCCTCGGGAAACTCATGCCCTGGGATCTGATTCCGGCATTCACCGCATGCAATCCGGGAATCATGACTCTGGAACGCAAGGGGCGCACCGACACCAAAGTGTGGATCAACCTCCCTACAATAGCGAAGTGCCTCAAAGAGTGGATTTTCGACATCGAAGGATATGTGGGTTATGAGAGAGCGGTGGTTACCGCCGGAGGGGTCGATACCGACGAGGTAGTCGCAAAGACTCTGGAATCCCGCCTGGTGACCGGGCTGCATTTCTGCGGAGAAATGCTCGACATCGACTGCGACACCGGCGGGTACAACCTGCACTGCGCCTTCGCCACCGGTCTGCTGGCCGGGCAGAGCGCAGCTAAAAGTCTGCTATCCTCGACACGGGAGCCACGTCCATAGCAGAACGTTCCCCAGCCAGGTAGTGATAATAGCCGGCAATCGCGATCATGGCGGCATTGTCGGTAGTGAACTTGAATTCAGGCAGATAGGTATTCCAGCCCCGCTTCTTTCCTTCGGCCGTGATTCGGTCGCGGAGACCGCTGTTTGCAGAGACGCCGCCGCCTATGGTTATTTCCTTGATACCTGTCTGTTTTGCCGCCTTTATGAGTTTGTCCAACAGGATGTCAATAAGCGTTTTCTGGAAAGAAGCGCATATATCTTCCTTGTTTTTCTCCATAAACTCCGGATCCTTTGCCATTTCGTCGCGGACGAAATAAAGCAGGGACGTTTTTATGCCGCTGAAACTGTAGTCAAGCCCGGGGACGTGTGGCTTGGCGAACTTAAACCTTTCAGAATTGCCGAGTTTGGCGAGTTTGTCAATGACAGGGCCTCCCGGATAGCCAAGTCCCATCATCTTGGAACATTTGTCGAAGGCTTCCCCGACGGCGTCGTCTATGGTCTGGCCGAGTATCTCGAAATCGAGCGGCGAATTAACCTTCACTATCTGTGAATTACCACCGGAAACAAGCAGGCAGAGATAAGGGAAGGAGGGCTGGACGACAGGCTTGTCTTTCTGCTTGACAAAGTCAGCCAGAATATGGCCCTGAAGATGATTAACTTCGACAATAGGTATATTCAGCGAAAGCCCGAGAGCCTTTGCGAACGAAGTGCCGACAAGCAATGACCCAAGCAGGCCGGGGCCGCGGGTAAAAGCGATTGCTGTAAGATCAGAAGCTTTGATTCCGGCACGTGAGATGGCCTCGCTGACTACCGGAACGATATTCAGTTCGTGTGCACGGGATGCAAGTTCCGGCACGACGCCCCCATATGCTTTATGAACATCCTGGCTGGCAATAACATTGGACATAAGCCATCCATCAGCGATGACAGCTGCTGAAGTATCGTCACAAGAAGACTCGATTCCTAAAATAATATCCATTTCAAAGGTTTTACGGATGCAAATTTAAGCATTATTTCTTATTTTTGTAGATTACAATAATTGCGCGCACACGAAAAGGAAAAACGACATAGCGGCCAGAATCTTCGGATTCATCGTACTGTTGCTGATGACAGCGGCTGTAGCCGTGCAGTCACCTGAAGTACAGAGCAGCCTCGTGCGCAGACTTATTTCCAACTATTCCGAAAAACTCGGAGGACGGATTTCTTTCTCGTCGGTAAACTTCCAAGCACCGGGGACCCTTTCGCTGAAGGACGTACTTGTTTTGGATGATGATCCTTATACCGCCGACAAGTTCAACACCGGCTATACCACCTGCGACACCCTTCTTTTTGCAAAGGAAATCAGTGCCAGCGTCTCCTCAAAGATGCTTCTCAGCGGCAAGGGTATCCACCTCGGCAGGGTCGGGCTTCGCGGTGCAAGCATATTCCTTGCAATGGAGCCATATGCCAGGAATGGCATGAACTTCTCCCGCGTTTTCGGGCTGACCGACAGTGATTCCACCTCCGCCACGCCTCCCATAAGCGTAGGCATCATAACCGGCGAGGACATACGCTTCCGCATGTCCGATTTCCAAAGAGAGCCCAAGTTTTATCCTCCCACGTCCATCAACTATGAAAATGTGGACGCCTATATCAGCAGCCTCAGCGCCCGCAACCTCAGCATCAAAGGCGGCCAGGTTAGTGCCACGCTGGACAATGCCGCCATCAGCGAAAAAAGCGGGACGGACGTTTCCGTAAGCACAAGGGTGAAAATCGGGAATGGTGTCGTGACCTTCCGTGACATCATTATTCGCGACAGTCTCACCGACCTTCACGCTCCCTTGTATTCTATGACGAAGACAACGCCCGAAGCATATCGGCATTACTGCAGCGAAATCCGTATGCGGCTCAAGGTGGCCAGGGGCAGCATCGTCTCTTCCAGGACCATTTCCCAATTCGGCAAAGGGCGGCTGGACGGAATGGACTTCCTGCTTCAGGTCGACGAAGCGGAAGCCGAAGGATACGCCAGCGACCTGAACATCAAGACAATCAAGTTCACCGACCTTTATGGTGGAGTAAAAGGCGATGCATCCTGTCGTATCACGGGCATCACCGTAACGGACGAACTGATGCTGGACGCCGCCATCAACAGACTGGATTTCACTGCGGCAGGGGCCGAAGTCTTTGCCAGCAGGCTCAGCGGAAAGGATATCAGCATACACCAGTTTGCCAAAGGGCAGCAGCTGCATTTCAAGGGTGGTGCGAAAGGCAGTTTGAACAATCTTTCCGCAAACGGTCGGCTGGGGGCCGGGACAGGGAGCGCGAATGCCAGCCTGCACATAAAGAATCTCCTTAACGGAGATAAAGGCACGGAGATCAGCGGAAAGCTTGCTACCAGGAATCTGGGAGTAGGAAAGATCATAAACCAGGATTACATAGGGAAAGTGACGGCGAATACCGGTTTCAAGGCTGTACTTGACAACGGGAACACATCCGTAAGAGTGGATTCCCTGATGGTGGACCGTCTCGGTCTGCTTGGCTACGACTACACCGGCATTGCAGCGGCCGGCACCTATTCCGACAATGCTTTCGACGGGAAAATCATCTGCGCCGACCCCAACCTCAATTTCATTTTCCAGGGTATATTCAACCTGTCGCCAAAGACTAAGAACGCGCTGTACAAGTTTTCGGCAAATGTCGGTTATGCCGACCTTGAAGCGCTCAAGCTCGACACGCGTGGAGGCACTTCGAAAGTATCCGCCGAGCTGAGCGCCAACCTTATGAAGATCCCACGGGGCGACATCTTGGGCGACTTCAACATCTACGACCTCACTCTCGAGAACGACATAGGAGTCAAGTATATCGGTGACATCTACGCTGGCTCGCACTCCAACGGAGGAGTCAGCCGCGCCCAGATCCGCTCCGGCTTCCTTGATGCCGGATACGTCGGAAACAGAAGTATTCTGGACTTTCTGGAAGATGTGCAGACCATAACCACCAGACGCGAGCTTCCCGCCCTATACAGCAGGAAAGACAAAGACACAGGCGATGCAAACGCAGATTACGACATAAGCGTAAGCTTCCACGACAGCCGTGACATTCTCTCGTTCATAAAACCCGGGGTCTACATCGCCGACTCTACCCGTATCGACCTTCGTATGAACGGAGGACGCCTTAACGGAACGGTACACTCCCCAAGGCTGGCCTACAAGACCAATTACCTTAAGGGACTGGACATAAGCGTCGACAATCTTGGCGGCAGCGCCAATGCTTCGTTGCTTACCGAAGAGCTCAAGATGGGGCAGATCGGTTTCACCAACAGTGCCTTCACGGCATTTGCGCAGAGCAACGATTTCTTCCTCAGTTTCCACTATGACAACATCGTCGGCATAGACAATATGGGAGAGATATACCTTGGAGGAAGCATAGAGCGTGACGCAACCGACACCTTGATAGTTCACGCCAAGCCTCTTTCGTCTTATGTCAAATTCGAAGACTCACAGTGGGATCTTGCCGAATCGGATGTGCGCTACCGTTCCGGAGAAGCACGTTTCGAGAATTTCCTGATTTACAACGGAGAACAGTCTATAAGCGTCAATGGAGGAGTATCTACTGCTAAAACCGATACGCTTACCGTGGATATCAACAAAGTCGACCTGGACATCATCAATCACCTTACAGGCAAGAATTATGGAATCAAAGGCCTGGCTTCCGGGCACGCCCTTCTTTCATCTCCTCTCAATGGAGATGTTATGGGCCTGGTCAATCTTGCCTGCGATTCCTTCGCAGTTGCAGGAGAAGATGCCGGGACACTTAGGATGGCACTGGCATGGGACAAGGGCGCGGACAAGGTCAGTGCATTCATAAGGGACAACATCAACGGAGTGGATGCCCTCAACATCAAGGGCAGTTACGGTATCTCCCGCAGGGAAGTCAAGCTCACAGCTCTCGCCGACGGGCTGAAACTCGCCCTTCTTTCCCCTATGCTGCCCGAAGCAATAACCGGGCTTGGAGGCAATCTGAACGGGGAATTCGACGTACTGGGCACTCTGGACAGCCTTGCACTGAGCAGCAACAGGGCCAACATCGAGAACGGCACGCTCAAAGTCGCTTATACCGGAGTAAGCTACAAACTGGCCGGGCCTTTCCACATTGACAGCGACGGCCTCGTCTTCGACGATTTCGGCATAACCGACCAGGAAGGTGGATATGGCCTGCTTAACGGAGGCCTCCGCTTTGCCTCGCTGAAGAATCTCAATCTGGATGCCAGACTCAGCCTCAACAACCTTATGCTGTTCGGCAACAAGTCCGGAGATATCTATGGCGACCTGTTTGCAAGCGGGGACGTCAAGATCGAAGGTCCGCCAGACAATCTTTATGTTGACGCGAACGTCTATACCAACAAAGCCGGGACCTTGCACGTAGCTCTGGGAGGAGCGT
This sequence comes from uncultured Bacteroidales bacterium, assembly GCA_946530505.1. Taxonomy (GTDB): domain Bacteria; phylum Bacteroidota; class Bacteroidia; order Bacteroidales; family UBA932; genus Cryptobacteroides. The sequence continues at coordinate 2,604 of CAMNAD010000069.1, read as the reverse complement.
CCTCCGCAAGTGTGGGCGATCTGCTGACTTTTACCGACCATAGCGAAAACCGCATCGACCCTTACGAAGAGATGCTCCTCGAGATACTTCAGCAAGAAGCGACGAGGAAGAGTGCCGCAGCCTCCAACCTGACTGCCCACGCCCGCATCGTAGCGACTCCGGACCTTGAAGCCGTAGTGGAACTCGACAACAGCGGAGACAACTTCCTGACTGCGCGCGGAGCAGGAATATTCAACGTCGAGCTCAACCCTTCACGCAAGCTGTTCGATGTCTCGGGCGACTACAACATAGCTTCCGGAAAGTATCACTTCTCCCTTCCTGGAATCACAAGCAAGAACTTCAATATCAATAACGGCAGTTCCATCAAGTTTGGAGGAGACGTTATGAACAGCGAGCTCGACATCGATGCCACATACACCCTCCGCACTTCTATCAACCGCCTTATGGCCGACACGACTTCGGTTGCGACAAGACGCACGGTCAACTGCGGCATTAACATAAGCGACCGTCTGAGTTCCCCAAAGGTAAACTTCAGCATCGACATTCCCGATCTCGATCCTACTACGAAATCGGAGGTTGAAAGCGCCCTTAATACGGAAGACAAGATACAGAAGCAGTTTCTGGCCCTCCTGGTGACAGGATCGTTCCTCGAGAACGAGCAGTCCGGCATCGTCAACAATACGAATCTCGTGTTCTCCAACGTGACGGAAATGATGTCGCGGCAGCTCAGCAATCTGTTGAACCGTATGGATATCCCCGTCGACCTCGGCGTGGGCTATCAGCAGAATTCGAGCGGCACGGACCTTTACGACGTTTCGGTCAGCACGGAGCTCTTCGACAACCGCGTGGAAGTGCGCGGGTCTTTCGGCAACAGGCAGTACAGCACATCCACCAACCCCAACGGGGACATGGTGGGAGACCTTGACATAGACGTCAAGCTCGACCGTCCCGGCGAGCTGCGGCTCAACCTGTTCTCGCATTCCGCCGACGAGTACACGAGCTATCTCGACTATTCCCAGCGCAACGGCGTGGGTATTACCTATCAGAAAGAATTCAACAAATGGGGCGATTTCTGGAAAGGCCTGTTCCGCAGCCGTAAGAAGCGGCAGCAGATGAGCAGGGATGCGAACCAGAACGAGGCCAAGCGCACAATAACGATAGAAGCAGATGAATAAAGGAAAACTGTACCTGATTCCGTCCCCGCTCGGAGACAATGACCCGGCGGAAGTCATTCCAGCAGGCACTCTGGGAGTGCTGAAAGGGCTCAAGACTTTCGTGGTGGAGGAGACGCGCACGGCAAGGCGATACCTTTCCGCGGCGGGCCTGAAAGGGCACATCGCCGAGCTGGAGTTCCACGAGCTCAACGAGCATACCGCACAGGCGGAGGTCGAAGCTCTGGCGGGCCTTTTCGACAAGGGAGACGTAGGGCTCATCTCGGAGGCCGGCCTGCCCGCAGTGGCGGATCCCGGGGCCGCACTGGTGGCCCTGTGCCACCGCCACGGCATCGCCGTGGTGCCTCTCGTCGGCCCTTCCTCGCTGATGCTCGCGCTGATGGGTTCCGGTCTCGACGGGCAGAGTTTCGCGTTCCGCGGATACCTCCCCGCCAAGATCGACGAGAGGCGTGCAGCCATACGCCGCTGCGAGAAGGACTCCTCAGCCCTGCATCAGACGCAGATATTCATCGAAACGCCATACCGGAACGATTCCCTCCTGAAGGACTTGCTGGAGCAGCTCTCCCCTGCCACGAAACTCTGCCTGGCAGCAGACATCACCCTTCCGGATGCGTTCATTAAAACCCAAACAGCAGCACAATGGAAAAAAGACATACCTCAGATAGGGAAACGCCCGTGCGTGTTCCTGATTTTGGCACAATAGAACTCCTGGGCATGGAATTCCTGGCCTACCACGGCTGTCTGGCTTCCGAGAAAGAGGACGGAGGACATTTCGTCGTGGATTTCCGGGCGGCCGTCGACCTTGCCGCCGCAGAGCAGTCCGATTCTCTGGAAGACACTCTCGACTATTCCTCTGTATATAAGATAGTTGCATCCGAAATGGCCACCCCGTCCAATCTGCTGGAGAATGTAGCATACCGCATCCGTGCCGCCATCGAAGAAGCCTTCCCGACCATTCCCGAATTCGAAATAAGCGTTGCCAAACGCAATCCCCCCGTGGGAGGGAATGCCGCATTCGCAAAAGTCACAGTCAAGGGAGGATGCGCACGATGAAGATCGCCTTCATCACACTTGGATGTAAACTCAACTTCGCCGAAACAGCCACTTACGAGCGCGGTTTCCGTGAGGCGGGGCTGGAAGTCGTGCCCTGGCGCGAGAAAGCGGACATCTACCTCATCAACACCTGCACCGTCACCGAGACTTCCAATAAGAAGTCCCGCGGTGAGATACGCAAGGTGCACCGCATCAATCCCGACGCCCGCATCATCGTCGCCGGCTGCTATGCGCAGATGCGTCCCGACGAAGTCCGCGCCATCGAAGGAGTATCGCGTGTTTTCATGGCGAATGAAAAGCAGCTTGTAGTCCCGGAAACCCTCCTCATACTTGGAGTCCGGCAGGAACTGCCCTCCAGGGACCTGTCCACCCCCGGACA
>CAMNAD010000068.1 GCA_946530505.1 uncultured Bacteroidales bacterium | reverse complement strand
CTCTGCGGAAGGGCGTAGAACTGCCCGGGATTCATGCGGGAAGGCACCACGAAGTCGCGGGCGCCTTCGGGAGTGGATTTGATGAGATAAGGGGTTTCTATCTCGAGGAATCCTTTGGAATCCAGATAGTTGCGAACCTCGTGCGCGATCCTGTGCCTAAGTTCCAGGGCTTTCTTCAGAGGATTGCGGCGAAGGTCGAGATAACGATATTTTGCGCGCAGGTCCTCGCCGCCGTCGCTCTGGTCTTCGATGGTGAAGGGAGGGGTGAGGCTCTTGTTGAGGATGTTGATGCCGGCTACGCGGATTTCGATGTCGCCGGTAGGCATCTTGGCGTTCTTGCTGCTGCGCTCGACAACTTCGCCCTTCACCTGGATCACGAACTCACGCCCAAGAGAGGTCGCGGTTTCTACGAGTTCGGCGGGAGCGTCGGCTTCCACCACAAGCTGGGTGATACCGTAGCGGTCGCGCAGGTCGATGAATGTCATGCCGCCGAGTTTACGGGATCGCTGCACCCACCCGGCCAGGGTCACAGCCTTTCCTACGTCACTTATGCGGAGTTCTCCGCAGGTATTCGTTCTGTACATTGCTATATTTTGTATGCGTTAATTTTCTATTAACCTACAAATATAGCAATTTCATTCAAGAGATTCAACAGACCTACCTCAGGTATGCGCGGAAGAAGTCCCAGATCCGGGCGCAGCTGTCCATGTCTTTGAGCGCCCAGGAGTGTTTTCCGCCCTGCACTTCGTAGAGACGCACTTCCGCCGCCGGCCCTCCGTCGCGCACCGGGTCGCAGCCCAGATAGCGGTGGAGAATCACCTGATTCGTATTGTCCCCGAGCTTCGGGAGAGTTTCCACCGTTTCGTAGGTGCAGCGCGATGCGCTTGCTATCGTGCCCACCGCAAGAGGCACGGCAATGTACTCGCCCCAACCTCCGGTATTGAAAGGGTCTCCTTCCCACATCGAAGTTTTGTCGGCGGTGCCGTGGATCTCCATGAAGGCCACGGGGGCGGAGGGACGGAAATCCTTGTAGAGCCACTGCATGGTGAGCCCGGCCACTGAGGCGATGGCATTGAACACTTCCGGATGCCTGTAAGCCATTATGTAGCACATTTCTCCGCCGTTCGACATGCCGCAGAGGAAGGCGTTCTTCTCCGCAATTCCGAATTCACGAGCGAGGTGCTGCCGCATCCAGCAGACAAAGGAAACGTCGTCTCTGGTCAGCCCTTCCTGAACCGGATAACCCACGTTCCATCCGGACTTGTCGACTTTGGAGTCCTTGAGCCCTTGCGGGATGCAAAGGGCGAAACCTTCCTTCGAAGCGAGCTCCGCCATTTCCGGACGGTATCCTTCCGCCTTTGCACCGTGTCCGTGCAGCAGGATCACCAGGGGCGTTTCCTGCCCGGCATCCTGCGGAAGATAAAGCCAGTAAGGCCGCTCTTCGCCCTGGAACACGGTCGTATGAAGTTGCAGGTTCTGCGCCTGCGCCGCCGCCGGAAGAAGCAGGGCGGCAATCGCCAGCATGCGGATAAGCCTTTGAAACATAATTACTTATTTAACAGCCTCTGCCAGCGCTCCGGCGAGTTCCACGAAGGCAACTCCGTCCGGACGCGATGAAAGGGCGGCCGGTGTGCCGTCATCTCCGTTCTCGCGTATGCTTTGTACGAGGGGAATGCGGCCGAGCAGGGGAATGCCCAGTTCGGAGGCCATTTTCGCACCGCCGTCGCGGCCGAAGATGTAGTATTTCTCGTCGGGATGCTCCTCAGGAGTGAACCAGGCCATATTCTCCACCAGGCCGTAAATGGGCTTCGCGATGTTCTCGTTGCGGAACATATTCGCACCCTTCTCCACGTCAGCGAGCGCCACGGTCTGGGGAGTGGTGACTATCACCGCACCCTCTATCCCTATTTCCTGGGTGAGGGAGATGTGGATGTCGCCGGTTCCCGGAGGCATGTCGATGAGGAGGAAATCCAGCGGGCCCCAGTTGACCTGCAGGATCAGCTGCTTGAGAGCGTTGGATGCCATGGGGCCGCGCCAGACAAGGGCCTGCCCCTTCTCGGCGAAGTAGCCGATAGACATCCATTTCACCCCGTATTTCTCGAGGGGAACGATGTAGTCTTTTCCGTTTATTTCCTCCGCCACGGGGCGGTATCCCTCGGTGCCGGTCATCACCGGCACTGACGGTCCGTACACGTCGGCGTCGGCAAGCCCGACCTTGTACCCCAGCCGCGCCAGGGCCACCGCCAGATTGACCGCTACGGTGGACTTGCCCACGCCGCCTTTCCCGGAGGCTATTCCTATTATATGCTTGACACTCAGCAGGGTTTCCTTGGTGAACTCAGTACCCTTCTTCGGGGCGGGAGTCTCGATTTCAATCTCCTTCACCTCCGACTTCACCCCCTGTCCCAGATGCCTGATGAGCGAGGCGCGGGTAGCGCCGATGATATACTTTTTCAGCGGGTCGCGCTGCTTGGGAAAGCCAAGCGTTACGGTCACTCCGCCTTCGTTGATTTCAATATCCTGCACCATGCCAAGTTCCACTATGTCGCGGTCTTCCTTTGCCGGGTGGTGTACTTCGCGCAGGAATTCTCTAACTTCTTCTACTGTCATTTCGCAAATTCAAGTTCTTTTATGATATTGTGGGCTTCGCCCCATTTTTCCACCATCCAGAGCACGTAGCGGATATCCACGTTGATGCAGCGCTGGAGGTCCGGTTCGAACATGACGTCGCTCGACATGCTCTCCCAGTTGCCGTCGAATGCGAGACCCACAAGGTTGCCGTCGGCATCGAGCACGGGGCTGCCGGAGTTGCCCCCGGTGATGTCGTTGTTGGAGAGGAAGCAGGTGTGAAGCTGCCCGTCCTTGTCGGCATAGCGGCCGAAATCCCTGTTCACTATGAGCTCGTGCACCTTTGCAGGTACGCGGAACTCATAGTCGTCCGGATTCTCTTTCTCGAGTATGCCGTTGGCAGTGCACCAGTACCAGTAGCTGACGCCGTCTTTCGGTGAATAGGGCTTGACGTTGCCGTAGGTCAGGCGCATTGTGAAGTTGGCATCCGGATAGCTGGGCTTGCCTTTGTTCCAGGCAAGCAGCGCGGCGGCGAAGTCCTTGGTGGCCTTGCGGTAGGCCTCTCCGCCATCTTCCTTGATGGAGAGACTGAGATTGTTCTCGAGAGCCTCTTCAACCGCCTTTGCTCCTTCCACGTTCTCGCCTTCGAAGAGCCAGTCTACAAATGCGTCGCTGTTTTCCTTGCTGAGGTCCCAGCCCTCGATCTGGAGTTTGTTCTCCGGCTTGACCTTGTCGAGGTAGAATGACACCAGCGCCTTGGAAATCTTGCGGTCGACTTCCTTGTTGTAGTCCTGCTCGCGGAATCCCCTGGAACCGAGCAATTTCTGAAGGATCTCTATGTTGCCGAATGTCTCCATGAGCAGAAGTGCGTTCAGATAACCTTCCTTGCGTGTCTGGATGTAGCTGTCTATGTTGCCTATGGCATCTCCCCATGCATCGCGGCGGGATTTTTTCTTGTCTATCCACTTGCCAAGGGCGGCTTCCTTCTGCTGCTCGCGGCCGATGATATTCAACTTCTTGAATGCGAGGTCTTCGCCCTGCCACTTCTTCCATCCGTTGGCGCTGCCGGCGTACTTGTTGGCGTACTGCAGACGGACGACGGGATCCGCCATCATTTCGTCCCACATGACTTTCTGGCGCACGGTGCGGGCCTCTACGCGGAGATTGTTGGCCTCCACCATGTCCTGCAGCTGGGCAGCGGTCTGGAATCGCTGGGTGCGTCCCGGATATCCCATGATGAAAGTAAAGTCGCCCTCCTGCACTCCCTTGAGCGAGATCTTCAGCGACTTGACGGGGGTGTAGGGCTTGTTGTCCTTGGAGTAGTCGGCGGGGTTGTTGTCGGCGTCGGCATAGATGCGGAAGAGCGAGAAGTCGCAGGTGTGGCGGGGCCACATCCAGTTGTCGGTCTCACCCCCGAACTTGCCCATCGACACGGGCGGGGCGCCCACGAAACGTATATCCTTGAAGGTCTGGTACACAATAAGATACCAGACATTGTTGTTGTAGAACGATACTACTCTCGCGGTGCAGTGGGGGTTGGCTTCCGTAGCGGCCTTTTCGAGTTCGGCGCTCTTTGTCTGGAAGGCATCTCCCTCAAGTTCCGCGAGTTGGTCGGTCACGTCCTCCATGCTTTTCATGAACTTCACCGTGAGGCCGGGAACGGGGATTTCCTCGTCCAGACTCTTGGCAAAGAACCCGTCCTCGAGATAGTTCTTTTCGGGTGTGGAAAGGCGCTGGATGCTGCCGTATCCGCAGTGGTGATTGGTGGAGAGCAGGCCCTGCTGCGAGATCACCTCGCCGGTGCAACCCCCGCCGAACTGCACTATAGCGTCCTTAAGCGAAGCGTGGTTTATGTTGTAGATGTCTTCGGCCGTGAGGCGGCAGCCGATGTTGCGCATCGCATCTTCGTTGAACTGCTGAAGCATAGGCAGCAGCCACATACCTTCGTCTGCCCTGGCGGAAAGCATTATTCCCGCGAGCAGGACGCTCATAAGAATCCGTTTCATAAGCAAATAGTCTTCGTACAGACTACAAAGATAGTAAAATTAAAAGAGAGTAGGTTCCAGGGCGGCGGGATGGAAGGATTTCCGGTGTTCGGGGGTATAGCCCAGGCGGCGGATGGCCTCGATATGTTCCGGGGTGGGATAGCCCATATTCCGTTCCCAGCCATAACCGGGATATTTCTGCGCCAGGGCCCGCATTCGTTCGTCCCGCCAGGTCTTGGCAAGGACAGACGCGGCAGCGATGGATGCATAGGTGGCATCACCGTGAACTACGGTGAGATAGTCGTTGCTGCCGTAGTTCGCGAAAGGGCGGAAGCGGTTGCCGTCTATCAGAAGAAAATCCGGCTTTACGTTCAGCCCGAGCACGGCCCGCTGCATTCCCGTAACTGATGCCCAGAGGATGTTGAGGCGGTCAATCTCCTCCGCCTGCACTGCTTCTACTTTCCAGGCAACGGCTTCGCGCTCAATCACTTCGCGCAGTTCGTCGCGGGCCTTTCCGCTCATCTGCTTGGAGTCGTTGAGAAGAGGATGGCGGAAATCTTCCGGCAGGATTACTGCTGCGGCATACACCGGGCCTGCCAATGGCCCGCGGCCAGCCTCGTCGCAGCCCGCCTCCAGGCGTCCGGCCTGCAGATATGGAAAAAGATTTGGAGTGTGTGGCATCTGCCACAAAGTTAATCTTTTTTAGCGGATTGGTGTTGAAGCAGGTTCAACATCTGCTCCTGCACGCGAATGGTCTGACGGTAAGATTCTATCAGCTTGTCCCGGCTGCTGATTTCTTCGTTCTTGCGGGACAGACGGTCTTCGTATTCATCCACGATGCGGCGCAGCTGTTCCTTATGGTTCTTGTCTTCCTTGAGAAGGCCGCCGCTGCGTTCAGGATAGCATCCCGCCATGATTTCGGGCAGCGGAATCCCGGTTGCATCGCTGAAAGCCAGGACACTGTCAGTGACCGGGCGAGTATCTCCGTTTTCCAACTTTATGTATGCTCCCCTGGAGATGTTCATTCTTTCAGCCATCTCCAGCTGGGTGTAATGCATTTCCTGCCTGATCTTCTTGAAGTAGCTGTCCATGCTGCAAAAATATAACAGACAAGGATGCAGGGGTATTCACTGTTTGTGTTAAAAAGTATACTGACAGTATACAAAATACCCCTTGAAACTTAAATTTTTTGGTTTTACCCACACTTCGTACCTACTGGAATGTTGCAGTTGTTCTACTTGCTTGTTATGTTTGCGGAACAAAAAGAATGCTTATGAGAACAATCGCTGCTACTTATTCGGACTTTTCCCGTATGCTCCTCGACGACAGAATCTACGAGGATACAGACATCTCTTATTTCGACATCTGCACCTCCCTGCGCGTGCCGCCTGCCGACCTCGATGAAATACTTCAGGACGAATTGGGTATGAATGGCAATGAAATTTTGCAATCCTTTCAAAAGTTATTAACTTTGTAGGCTATCACACATACGCGCGAAATTTTTAATAACATTTATACCCAAAATGAAAGATTACTCAACCAAAGACATCCGTAACGTGGTGCTTCTGGGCAGTTCCAAGTCCGGCAAGACCACGCTCTCCGAGGCAATGCTCTTCGAAGGCAAGGTCATCGACCGCCGTGGTACCGTTGAAGACAAGAACACAGTCTCCGACAACACCGAGTTCGAACAGACCAACCAGAAGTCCGTCTTCGCTTCGGCCCTCTATGCCGAATTCATGAACACCAAGTTCAACATTATCGACGCTCCCGGTTCCGATGACTTCATCGGCGGCGCCGTAGAGGCCTTCAAGGTCTGCGAGACAGGTATCCTGCTCGTCAACGGCACGCAGGGTGTCGAGGTGGGCACAGAGATATTTGCCCGTCAGGCAGCAAAATACAACGTTCCTCTCATTCTCGCAGTCAACCAGCTCGACCACGAGAAGGCAAACTGGGACCAGACTCATGACAGCATCAAGTCCGCGTTCGGCAGCAAGGCTGCATTCGTTCAGTTCCCTGTCAACCCCGGTGCAGGTTTCGAGGGTTTCATCGACGTAGTCGACATGAAGTACTATCACTTCCTCGATGCCAACGGCAAGCGCGAAGAACTCGAGATCCCCGCACAGTATGCCGACGAGGCCGAAGAGATGCGCATGGCCCTTATGGAGAAGGCTGCAGAGTCCGATGACGAACTCATGATGAAGTACCTCGACGAACTCACCCTCAGTGAAGAAGAGTTCGCAAAGGGCCTCAAGCTTGGTATCGCCAAGGGCGAGATCATGCCTGTCTTCTGCCTCTCCGCAAAGAAGGACATGGGTGTCAAGAAGCTCATGGAGTTCTGCGTGAAGGCTACCAACAGCCCTGAGGGAACCGTCAACAAGACCCTCTCCGGCAAGGAAGTCGTCTGCAAGGAAGCGGCTGCCACCAGCATCTTCATTTTCAAGACCAGCGTAGAACAGCACCTTGGCGATGTTGCTTACTTCAAGGTAATGAGCGGCGTGCTCAAGGAAGGTGCCGACCTCACCAACCCCGAGAACGGCAACAGCGAACGCCTCTCCGCAATCTATGCAGTCGCAGGCTCCAAGAAGGAGAAAGTTCCCGTGCTCCGCGCCGGCGATATCGGCTGCGTCATGAAACTCAAGGCCGGCCGTACCGACGTCACCCTGGCTGAGTCCGGATGCGAGGCTTACGAGCACATCCAGTTCCCCGAGCCCAAGTATCGCTGCGCCATCAAGCCCGTCGACAAGAACGACGAGGCCAAGATGGGCGACGCCCTCAACAAGATCGCTGCCCAGGATCCTACCGCTATCGTAGAGTACTCCAAGGAACTCCGCCAGACCATTCTCAGCGGTCAGGGCGAGCAGCACATCAACTTTATAAAGTGGCGTCTGAACAACGAGTTCAAGCTCAATGTCGAGCTCTACGCTCCGAAGGTGCCTTACCGCGAGACCATCACCAAGGTGGCAAGCGCCCAGTATCGTCACAAGAAGCAGTCCGGCGGTGCCGGCCAGTTCGGTGAGGTCCACCTCCTCGTCTGCCCTGCCGAAGGCGAACTCAACACCAAGTTCATGATCAATGGCAAGGAGACCCAGCTGAACATCAAGACTCAGGATATTACCGAACTCGAATGGGGCGGCAAGCTTGAGTTCTACAACTGTGTTGTCGGCGGTGCCATCGACCTCGGCTTCATGCCCGCCATCCTCAAGGGTATCAAGGAGCGTATGG
>CAMNAD010000067.1 GCA_946530505.1 uncultured Bacteroidales bacterium | reverse complement strand
CTCTCCATGCTTCTGTATATACGCCTTGATGTCGTTGACGTCGATGATTTCCCTGCCGATATCGGCCATAAAAGCGATTACAGACACATAGTGATGCGCCTTCATGTACTCCTGCTGCAGATCGTCCGGCCACTCGAGTTTCCAATTCTTCAGACGGCGCTCCAGCAGTTCACGGCCGTTCGCGGCGAGTTTACGTTCCTCGGCATCGAGTTCCTGCTTGATCTTGGTGCGGGCCTTGGAGGTAACCACATAGTTCAGCCAATCCCGGTTGGGGCGCTGATTTTTGGAAGTGATAATCTCGACTGTGTCTCCCGTGTGCAGTTTTTCCCTGATGGAAACGGCCTTTCCACCTACACGGCCGCCGGTGCAGTGGATCCCTACATTGGTGTGGATATTGAACGCAAAGTCCAGCACTGACGCACCCGCCGAAAGAATACGGAGTTCACCTGTGGGAGTAAAGACGAATATCTCCTTGGAAGGAGGCTGGGGAAGATCCTCAGGCTTGGCCTCGGAAGGATGCTCAAGGGCATAGCGGACCGACTTCAGCCAGCGGTCCATATTGACCTCGTGCTGAACGCCCTTGTAGGCCCAGTGGGCGGCCTGACCGTTCTCTGCCTCATAGTCCATACGTTTGGTGCGTATCTGCACTTCGAGGGCATTGCCGCGCTTGTTCTTGACCGTGATATGCAGACTCTCATAGCCGTTCGGCCTAGGAGTGGTCAGCCAGTCCCGCAGCCGCCTGGTGTCGGGCTCGTATTCTTCGGTCACATAGGAGTAAACCTTCCAGCACAGTTCCTTTTCGAGTTTCGGATCCTGCTCGCAGTCTATTATGAAGCGAATGGCGAAAACATCGTACACGCCTTCGAACGGCACTTTCTGCACCTGCATCTTCCTGTAGATGGAGTAGGCGGTCTTGGTGCGTATCTTCAACTTGTAAACTATGCCGGCATCAGAGAGTTTCTGCTTGAGAGGTTCGATGAACTCGGCCATCAGCCTCTCCCTGTCGCGCTCAGTAGCCTTCAGTTTATTGGTGATAGCCCTGTACTGCTCGGGATCGGCATAACGGAAGTAGATGTTTTCGAGTTCGCTCTTGATGTTGTACAAGCCGAGCTGATGCGCCAGAGGGATGTAGAGCATCAAAGTCTCCAGTATCTTCTGGTCGCGCGAGGTCTTGGGAAAGATGGCGAGATTGCGCATCACCTCAAGGCGGTCGGCAATCTTCAGGACAGTCACACGAGGGTCTGTCGAGTATTGGACAATAAGTTTCTTGTAATTCTCCGCCTCGAGCCTTGTATCCTTGGGCTTGATGGTAGAAATCTTGTTGAGCCCGTCCACTATGGTCAGGACATCCTGCGGAAAAGAGGATATGTCGATATCCTTATGGATACGGGTAGCCTCATGCAGATACACAGCAGCGCTGCACTCGGCCGGAAGGCCGAGTTCGTCGCGGACTATGGCCGCGACGGCGTCGGGATGCCCTATAAAGGGCGTCCCGTCGAAGCGCTGCTCGTCCTTGAGCGCCTCGAGTGCAATGGCACGGGCTTTTTCAACTATCTCTTCCATCTTCACAAAAATAATCATTTTTCCTTCTGCCGCGCACGTTTGTCGAGCGCTTTCTGAAAGGCCCTGGCATTTTGCAGGTGCTCCGAATATGTACGGGCAAAACGATGCGTGCCGTCGAATAAAGGATCGGCGCAGAAATATAAATAACCCGATGAAGTATCCGGGTTCAGCACCGCGTTCAGGTACTCCTTTCCGGGCACGTTGATTGGCCCCGGGGGCAGACCCGCATACATATATGTATTATAGGGAGAATCAATCTTCAAATCCCTTTTGAGAATACGGTTGCTCTCGTAATTGAGGAGGAATGCAATCGTAGGATCGGCCTGCAATTTCATCCCCTTGTGCAGACGGTTAAGGTAAACCCCTGCAATGCGTGCGTAGTCCGAGGGGGCATTGCTCTCCCCTTTCACAATGGAAGCAAGCGTCGACACACCCTGCCGGCTCAAACCCTGCTTTTTGGCCTTTGCCATATTGTCTGCTGTCCAGAAAGCATCCCAGGCCTTTTTCTGGCGGTCGAATATCTCGTCTATGCTGGCCGTCCAGTACATTTCGTAAGTGTCGGGCATGAATAGGGAGAAGGCCGTGGCCGGCTTGAATCCGTATCTTTCAAGTAGGTCCTTGTTTTCCAGGGCATCCGCTACGGTAGCTGAATCCACCATCATCTGCGAGGAAATGCTGCGGGCAAGCGACCCTTTCAGCCTTACGGAAGGTATGCGGAGCTGCACCGGCGTCTGCCAGCAATTATTCAGCATACGGGTGATGTACGCGCTAGTCTGCCCGGCTTCGACAAGATAATGCCCGGGTTTGATATAATCGGCTACCTGATGCTCCTTGAATGCTCGCTTCAGGCTTCCGGGCCTCTTGACACAGGAATCGAGCGTTGCAAGCACATCTTCCGGAGTAGTGTCCGGATATACATAAAGGTCCTTGCCCATACTCACATTGGGCAATTTGTTGTCCGACAGCCAGAACCATGCCTTGCCTCCTCCTATGACGATCGCGGCGCCAAGCAAGCCTCCCAGAACGCGGAGCAACAAGCTATTCCCTTTCTTCTTTTTCATTTGATTTTCTTGAGATAGATGACATCGCCTTCAACAGGATGATAATCGGCGGTAAGGCCTGGATTCCATTTAAGAAGGAACTTCATCTTTACGCCGAAGCGCTGCGATATCTCCCAAAGACTCAGCGGTTTATCGTCGGCGACATACATAGGAAGGCCATAAGGGGCCTGGCGTTTCTTTGCCTTCAGATAAACAACCTCGCCAATCTTCAGCGGACGCATCGAAGGAACATCGTTGAAACGAAGTATCTCTTTCTGGAACAGATTGAATTCCAGGGCTATGCTCTCGAATGTATCCTCATGCTCCGCATACACGCAGAGGATGCCGTTCTTCTTGTAAACCTTGCGGTCCAGTCGGAAAGAATATGTTTCGGCTGCCTGGCTGCGTCGGACCGGGTTCTTCACCTCCACCTGGGCCTTCTTCTCCAACTTCAGAGGAGATTCCGGAACGGACACCTGCGCCGATGAGGAAGAAGAAGCCCCGGCAACGGCCTTTCCGGTATCATATTTATATAATTGATAGTCTTCTATTATCTTGATAAGCTTTTCGGCATACTTAGGATCGGTGGCATATCCTGCCTTCTTGAGACCCTTGGCCCATCCCTTGTAATCGGTGGGTTTAAGCTCGAAGAGGCCTTTGTAGCGGTCCTGATAGCGGAGGAAGTCGCTGTGATCACGGAAAGACTCCTCGGCGCTCTTGTAAACGCGGAAACACTCGTTCGGGGCATCGTCGTTCACCCGCATGGTCTTTCCCTTCCAGTTGCGATGGCACTTGATGCCGAAGTGGTTGTTGCCGTCGGCTGCAAGGGAAGACAGGCCGTAGCGCGACTCCAGCATGCCCTGCGCCAGAGTAATGCTGGCAGGCACGCCGGAACGATGCATCTCGCTCACGGCGATGGATGCATATTTTTTTATGTATTCGTTTTGGGGAGTGTCAGACAGCGCCACAAGCCCCGTCAGCATCGCCAGTATTATCAGAAGGCATCTTTTCATATTCGCGAATATACGGAATTTCAAAGACATCTCCATCATTTACGGCGATTGTTTCGGGGAAAATCTCCCTGCATTCTTCCTGCAGTGCAGCAATATCCTTCACCCTGGAAGAGAAATGGCCTATCAGCAGTTTCCCGGCCCCGGCATCTCTTGCGCAGGATGCGGCCTGGACGGTAGTCGAATGATAATACTGAACGGCCTTGCCGCCCAGCTCTGCCGGATAGGTAGCTTCGTGATAAAGCAGGTCTGCGCCCTTCACACATTCTGTAAGTTCCGGAAAAGGAGCCGTGTCGGAAACATACGCATAAGAACGCGGCTTCCAGGGATTCCGCCTCGGCTCCACGATCTCGTCGAACCTGTAGCCGTAGCAGTCGATCTTATGATTCAGCGGAAACGCCGTCACCCGCAAGATAGGTACTGAGGCTGAGGAATCGTCCGACGGAGCGTTTTCAGCGAAGGAGAGCGCCTTTCCTGCAGCCGAACTGCCGGGCGCGGTGCTTTCCTCTACGAAGCCTTTTTTCAGCGAGTAGAGGGAAGACACCGCCCCGGCGATTTGATGGAACACGATTTCGTATCCCAGATCCTGCCCGAAATATGACAGGAAGAACTTGATGACGGGCCCGAGATTCTGGGGCCCGAAAATATGCAGCGGCGCTATACGGTGATACAGGCTCATCGTGCTCAGGATACCGAAAAGGCCGAAGCAATGGTCCCCGTGAATATGGGAGATGAAAATGGCCTCTATCTTTACAAATGAAAGATGCTCCTGGCGGATACGCTGCTGCGTTCCTTCGCCGCAGTCAATGAGAAACAAGCGCCCGTGCACGGACAGTGCCTGGGCGCTTGGATTTCTGTCGGAAAAGGGCAGGGCCGAAGCCGAGCCCAATATCGTCAGCGTGAAGTTCATCGGGGATTACTCGCCCTTCTCAAGCTTTTCCTTGAGAGCGGCAAGAGCGTCGATGTCACCGAGGGTGGTCTTCTCGACAGCCTTGTTGATGCTCTTCACAGCCTTGCTGGTAGAAGCAGCCTCGCTTGCGGCAGCCTTCTCCTTGACCTCCTGATAGGTGCGGAGGTGGCTGAGAAGGATGCGGTTGGTGCTGCGGCGGAGCTCAACGACCTTGAAGGGGAGCTTGTCGCCGACAACAGCCTGCTTGCCGTCTTCCTTGACGAGCTCGCGGTTGAATGCGAATCCCTCTGCGCCGTCGAGAGCGATGTTGGCACCCTTGTCGGTGGTGGAAGCTACAGTACCCTCAACGGTGGAACCGACGGGGAACTTGGCCTCGATCTCATCCCAAGGATTTGGAGTGAGCTGCTTGTGGCCGAGGCTGAGCTTGTGGTTCTGCTCGTCGAAATCGAGAATCTGGACCTCGATGGTATCGCCGGGAGCGACAACCTCTGAAGGATGCTTGATCTTGGTCCAGCTGAGGTCGCTGATATGAACGAGTCCCTCTACGCCGTCTTCGAGTTCAGCGAATACGCCGAAGTTGGTGACGTTGCGTACGGTAGCAGTATGTTTGCTGCCGACGGGATATTTCTCGCGGATGCTCTCCCAAGGATTGGCGGTGAGCTGCTTGAGACCAAGGCTCATCTTGCGGGCCTCGCGGTCGATGCTGAGGATCTGTGCCTCAACTTCGTCGCCGACCTTCAGGAATTCCTGAGCGCTGTGAAGCCTGGGGCTCCAGGACATCTCGGAAACATGCACGAGACCTTCTACGCCGGGTTCGATTTCGATGAATGCACCGTAGTCTGCGATGAGGACGACCTTGCCGGTCACCTTGTCGCCGACCTTAAGATCGGGGTTGAGCCTGTCCCAAGGATGAGCGGTAAGCTGCTTGAGACCGAGGGCGATGCGCTTCTGCTGCTCGTTGAAGTCGAGAACCACGACCTTGATCTTCTCGTCGAGAGTGACGATCTCTTCGGGGTGGTTGACACGGCCCCAGCTGAGGTCGGTGATGTGGATGAGTCCGTCTACGCCGCCGAGGTCCACGAACACGCCGTAGTTGGTGATGTTCTTGACCACGCCTTCGAGAACCTGACCCTTCTCGAGCTTGCCGATAAGTTCGGCGCGCTTTGCTTCCTGCTCTGCCTCGAGGAGAACCTTATGGGAAACGACCACGTTGCGGCCTTCCTGATTGATCTTGACGATCTTGAAGTCGATGGTCTGATCCACGAACTGGTCATAGTCGCGGATGGGCTTGATGTCGATCTGGCTGCCGGGGAGGAATGCCTCGATGCCGAACACGTCCACGATCATGCCGCCCTTGGTGCGGGTCTTGACATAACCTTTGACCACCTCGTTGTTCTCGTAGGCGGCGTTGACCATATCCCAAGATTTGAGCTGACGGGCTTTCTTGTGGGAGATCACCAGCTGACCCTTGCGGTCTTCTGCGCTCTCTACCAGCACTTCCACCTTGTCACCCACCTTCAGGTCCGGGTTGTAGCGGAATTCGGGAGCGGAAATCACACCTTCGCTCTTGGCGCCGATGTTCACGACCACCTCACGCTTGTTGATGGAGGTAACGACACCTTCCACCACCTCGTTCTCGGTGACCTTGGAGAGAGTCTGCTCGTACTTGGCCAGGGTGTCTTCCTTGGAAGAGGAATCCACGCCTTCGTTCTCGAAAGCATCCCAATCGAAATCCTCGGGAGCCACGGAAGCGTTCAGGACAGCCTTCTTGGTTTCTTTTTGGGCAGGAGCGGCCTCCACGGCGGGAGTCTGCTCTGCTACGTTTTTAATTTCTTCAGACATAATTTTTTGGACTAAAAAAACTAGTAGTTTAACATTATTTCTTGAGCTTTTGCCGGGACGAAAAATGCGCGCCCGGGAAAAAAGCGCGCAAAGATAAGTATAAATATTTGATTTTACAAGCGTTTAGTCAATCTTCGGTTCGGGATCCGTGCGGACAAACTTATAGTCCTCATCGTAGACGTCCAACTTGCCGTCGTGGCGCCACATGAGGGGGCCGTCGTTCCAGCTCCAAAAACCCTTGTATTTGAGGGGAATGGCCAGGGTGCCGTCAGGTATGATAATACCATAATTCCGGTCATCCTTGGATACCATCCAGCCGCCACCTATCTCTTCCGCGTGGGTGTATTCAAACGGCTGTTTAATCTTTCCGTCCAGGCTCAGCCAACCCAGTTTGTCTCCCTTGATAAAGACAGCGGTATCGTTTTCCAGTGAGCAGAAACCTCTGTATTCGTCATATTCGAAAGGAATTCTCACCCGGCCGTCATAGCCGCACGCTCCTGCACGCACCTTTCCACCCACCTGAGTCTCCAGGAAAATGATGTCATAATCGAAGAAATCGGCCCGGGTATAGGCATACTTGAAGGGAATAACCACCTTGCCGTCGTAATTGATGGCGCCCCAGGTGAAACCGGTATCTCCCTGCTGGCTGGCCCAGGTGAAGTTATCTTCGCTCATCGAACCGTAGATGGGCTCTTCCGTAACCAGGTAAAGGCCACCGCCGATATCCTTGAATCCGGTATAGGCCTTTTTGTTAACGGCAATCTGGGTAACTCTTTTCAAAAGGGCGGCAGGATCCACACTCAGGCTCGCTTCCGGGTTCTCCATACCCTGCAACTCCTTTTTGGACTCCTCAAACTGCTTGAGGGCCTCTTTGTAAGCATCGGCGAATTCAGGGTGCTCCTGGACCATCTTCTTCAGCTGCGCCAGGGATTCCTCCATCTCCTTAAGGCTTTCCGGAACAATCTCATTCACAACCATTTGGCCAAACTCAGTGGAAAAGGTCTTCATATCTTCCACAACATCCTCGTGCTGCTCGGCCACGGCCTCGTCAATGAGCAAATACTGCTGCAGGGTGTTGGTTTTGTCTTTCTGCCCAGTAGCCGCATAATGCAAAGCCGTCACATTTACCCATTGCACTTCGCGCTCTTCCTGCGCACTGGCGGGCAGGACGGCACAAAAGGCAAAAACCGCCAAAACAGCGTAACGCCAAAAACGTGTAATCATGTTGTATGTAATTGGTTATTAGTGCTCAGGAAAACGCCTACAGCATCTTCTTCCGGCGGAAGAGGATCCATACCAGCAGGCAGCTGAGGGCCATGAGGCCGATGATGATGACCCAGTTCCAGATGTTGGCGTTGGGCTCATCGGCCGAAATGATAGGCAGGCGCACGTTCATCCCGTAGAAGCCGGCGATGAGGGTGGGCGGCATCAGGAAGACGCTCACCACGGCCAGGATTTTCATAATCTTGTTCTGTTCCAGGTTGATCAGACCCAGGACGGCGTCTTGCAGGTACTCCAGACGCTCGAAGC
>CAMNAD010000066.1 GCA_946530505.1 uncultured Bacteroidales bacterium | reverse complement strand
CATCTTGACCCTGTCAGGATCGCCGAATACGATAACGGTATCCGCAAGCTCTTCAGGCTTGATGTGGATGTGGAATGCCGAGCCGTCGGCATTGATGATAAGTTCAGATTCTGGTATTCTCATATTAGTGCTATTTACGTTTGGAAGCACGCAGGCGGGATGCACTGCGCACCAGTAGTTCGTCACGAAGAATGGCCCTTGCCGCGAGAAAATCCAATATGGCCGCAACAACGGGGAACACAGCAGTGAAACTGAGCGCCGGACGTGGATCAGCCGAAAACCAGGCCGCACACATCCAGACCTGAAGTCCGATGAGCAGCAGCCCCGCCAGGTTGGAGAGACGCATCTGCAAGGTGCGGGACTTAAGTGCAACAATGGCCAGTACCTGGCATGCAAGAGCCAGGCTGAAAAGCACGGTGAACCACGTGCCGTAAGGATGGAAAAACATTGCAACGAGGAGCCCCGAAGCAATCAGAAGATAAAGTGTCTGTATTCTCTGCCACATATTCTATCTTGAATTGAATCTGCCGAGCACAGCCGGCTCATAAGTTTTCGACACGGGGACATCCCCTGCACCCTCGCCGAGGTCGAGGAAGTAGCCATCCTTCTCCTTGTGAAGGATCTGCACCTTCGACATATTCACTATATACTGCCTGTGGCAGCGCACAAGGTCGCTGCCGGTAAAACTTTCCTCAACCGTTTTCAGGCGGCAGCGGAGCATATACTGCTTCATGCTGCCGGCGTGGTCCTCGTACCAGACCTTGATGTAGTTGTCGTCCGATTCTATGTAGAAAATATTCTTCAGGCGGACGCTGAGTTTCATGGACCCTTCGTTGTCGAACAGGGTGATGATCTGCTCGTCGGAGGCGGAAGGCACCTGGTCGCTCACCACATTGCCGAGGTTTGTCAGCCGGAAGATATCCCCGCGCCCCCGTATCCGCAGCAGCATTGCAAGCACCATGCAGGAAACTGCAAGGGATGCAAACGATACTATCAGGGATACCAGATCCATACCTGTCCGTTATTCTCCGGCTTCCTTGAGGCGCTCGGCATTCTCAGCCACCTGGAGCTGGTCGATGCATTCTCGGATGTCGCCGTCCATGAAAGCTGGAAGATTGTACATTGTCCAGTTGATGCGATGATCCGTCACACGGGACTGGGGATAGTTGTAGGTGCGTATCTTTGCGGAGCGGTCGCCGGTGGAAACCATGGTCTTGCGCTTCGCGGCGATTCCGTCCAGATACTTCTGGTGCTCCATGTTGTAGAGGCGCGTGCGGAGTTCTTCCATAGCGCGCTCCGCGTTCTTGATCTGCGAGCGCTCCTCCTGGCACTGCACCACGATTCCGGAAGGAATATGGGTAAGGCGCACTGCGGAATAAGTTGTGTTGACGCCTTGTCCGCCCGGGCCGGATGCACAGAAGAGGTCTTTGCGGATGTCCGCGGGATTGATCTCGATGTCGAACTCCCCTGCCTCGGGAAAAACAGCCACGGAAGCGGCCGAGGTCTGGATGCGGCCCTGGGTTTCGGTCTGCGGAACGCGCTGCACGCGGTGCACTCCGGACTCATACTTCATGATGCCGTACACTCCGTCGGGGCCGGAAAGCTTGAATACCACCTGCTTGAAACCTCCGGACGTTCCCGGGGCCTGGTCGGTAATCTCCAGCTTCCATCCCATATTCTCCGCAAAATGCTGGTACATACGGAAGAGGTCGCCTGCAAAGATGGCCGCCTCGTCGCCTCCGGTACCGCCGCGGATTTCGACAAGGGCATTCTTGCTGTCGTCAGGGTCGGCAGGTATCAGCAGCAGCTTGATATTCTGCTCTATTTCAGGTATCTGAGCCTCGATCTCGTTTATTTCCTCGCGGGCCATCTCTTTGAGTTCAGGATCGCTTTCGTTCATAAAAACGTCCTTCGCCGAAGCGAGATTCTCCAACTTTTTCTTGTAGTCGAGACCGGCCTTGATAATGGGCTCGAGTTCTTTGTAGTCTTTGTTGAGCTGGACGTACTTCTTCATGTCCGACATCACGTCGGGGCTGGACAACTGCTCCTGAAGGGATGCGAACTTGTCCTGCAGCGAAAGTACCTTCTCAAGTAATTTGGTGTCTGCCATAAAAAATTTATTCTCCTATCTTCTTGATGTAGCAGCGTCTGCGCATAAACGGCTCATGCTCGTAGCTGTTCCATATATTCACCGCACTGTTGCTTTCTATCTGCGGATTCGAAATCGCCCAGCGCATGCCGACGCGGATGGCCTTGTCCGCCATCTCTTTGTAATACACGGCCGATACGCCTTTATTCTGCCACTCGGGCACGGCTCCGTTGATCATGAGGTCAGTGGTCTCGAAGTTGTGCATAGCCCGCAGCAGGTGGAACCAGCCGAAGGGGAAAAGCTTGCCCTTCGCCTTCTGGAGAGCCTTGGAAATCGTAGGGAACGATATGCCGAATGCGACTATCTCGTCGTGCTCGTCGAGCAGCAGGCAGCTTGCCTTGTCGTTGATGTAAGGCATCGAGTCCTTCGCTTCCTGTTCAATCTCGGCATCGGTGAAAGGGATGAAGTTGTATACCGTCTCGGCAAAGCTGTCGCTGTAAAGACGGAAGAACTTGTGCACCATCTCCGGGTCCTTCTTCAGTTTGTCGAGGCTGCCGAAGTGCAGGTTATAGCGGTCTTCTACAATCTTGGCGACGCGACGGGCTTTTTCGGGCACGCCATGATTGGCCACCATCTTGTACTGCACCCAGTCGCACTCCTTCTCGAAACCGAGCTGCTCCATGAAGTCGTTGTAGTAAGGGAAGTTATAGAGGCAGTTGAACGGAGGGATGTTCTCGTAGCCCTCAACCAGCATGCCCTGCTTGCCAAGGGTATTATAGTAGAGAGGGCCATGGATGGTATCCATTCCCTGTTCCTTCGCCCAGGCCTCGGCCGTTTCTATCAGCAAGCGGGCGACCTTGATGTCCTTGATCGTGTCGAACCAGCCGAAACGCACGCATTTCTTGCCGTAACGCTCGTTGTAACGGGGATTGATCATTGCGCAGATGCGTCCCACCACCTTGCCGCCGTCAAGTGCCATCCACATCTTGTGCACGCAATACTCCAGTGCTGCATCCTTGGTGAGATTGCGCACCTCCTGGGTGTGCAGTGCGGGAACGTATTGAGGGCAGCCCTTGTAGAGATTGTCCGGAAAACGCACGAAACGTATGATATCCTTGGCGTCGCCAACTTCAAGTATTCTGTATTCTGCCATAGCCTGCAAATATAACTCTTTTTTATTTTACACTGTGCCAGTGCGGTCCGAAGCGCTCGAAAGCGGCGCGGTCCAGGGCTTCGCGGTCGTCCGGATGCGCGATGCTGATCATCAGCCTCGCCCTCTCCTGCAGCGACTTGCCGTAAAGGTCGACGGCACCATACTCGGTAACAATCCAATGTGCATCCGCTCTCGGAGTCACGACACCTGCACCGGGATTGAGCTGGGCCACGATCTTGTTCTTGCCCTTGTTGGTGCGGGATGCGAACGCGGTAATGCTCTTGCCCCCCTCGCTCATCGTCGCGCCGCGCACGAATTCCACCTGTCCGCCGGTGCCGGAGAAGATGCGGGTGCCTATGCTGTCGGCGCTGATCTGACCGGTAATATCAACCTCCGTGGCGGAGTTGATGGCCTTCATATGGGGGTTCTGGCGGATGACGAAAGGATCGTTCACGTACTTGATGTCGCGCATCAGAACGTCCGGATTATGGTCGATGAAAGAATATACATCGTTGCTGCCGAGAAGGAACGACGCCACGATCTTGCCCTTGTCGATGGCCTTGTTGGAGCCGTTGATAACACCCTTCTTGATAAGGCGCAGCAGACCGTCGGCGAACATCTCGGTATGGAGACCAAGGTTCTTGTGATTCACCAGCTGGGCGGCGAGGGCGTTCGGAAGTGCTCCGATACCCATCTGGATGCAGTCCCCGTCTTCCACCAGGGCGGCGCAGTTCTTTCCGATAAGCACCTCGGTGGGAGTGGGCTCCGCGAATGCCGCAGTCACCAGCGGAGTGTCGTCCTGCACCAGATAGTCGAACTGGTCGAGGCTCAGCAGATCGCCATAGGCATAGGGCACGTTGGGATTGACCACGCCTATTGCCAAATCAGCACTTTCCACAGCGGCGACCGAGCAGTCCACCGAAGTTCCGAGCGAAACCCTTCCCTGCTCATCCGGCAGAGAAACCTGCACCAGAGCCGCCCCGAGCTTGATATGCCCTTCGCGGTAGAGCTTCTGGCTTTCGCCGAGATGCACGGGGAGATAGTCCGCATAACCGGAATTCACGTTCGCACGCACGTTGGGCCCCAGGAAGAAGCCCTGGTCGAAGAAGATGCCTTCGTAGCGGGGTTCGCTGTAGGGAGCGGGGCCTTCGGTATGGAAGTGATGGAAATGCAGGTCGCGCACATCGCCGGCATCCGCCCTGCGGCAGAGGGCGCTGATCAGGCAGTGCGGCACGCTCGCCACGCTGCTCAGGTGGATATGACTGCCGGAAGGGATGTGGCTCACGGCCTCATCTGCGGAAACATATTTAATTGCTTTCATTGGTTATATTTCGTATTTTTGCATTAAGCTACAAATTTAATAAATATTCTGATGCACACAAAAGAAGAAAAGCTCAAAGCCTTTGCGGAAGCGCTGGATATAATGGAGACATTGAGGGCCAAATGCCCCTGGAACGCCGCCCAGACCACACAAAGTCTGCGTCCTATGACGGTTGAAGAAGTTTATGAACTCAGCGACGCCGTGCTCCGGGGCGACGACAAGGACCTTCGCAAAGAGCTTGGAGACGTTCTCCTACATATTATATTTTACGCGCGCATAGCCGAAGAAGAAGGCCGCTGGGACATTGCGGACGTCATCCGCGGGCTCTGCGACAAGATGGTTTTCCGCCATCCCCACGTTTTCGGGGGCGGTCCGTCCGAAGGCATGACCGAAGAGGAAGTCGCCAAGAACTGGGAACTTATCAAGACAAAGGAGAAGGGCGGCAACCGCACCATCCTGGGCGGGGTACCCAAAAGTTTTCCTCCGGTGCTGAAGGCATACGCAATGCAGGACAAGGCCCGCAGCGTGGGATTCGACTGGGAGGAGCCCCAGCAGGTGTGGGACAAGGTTATGGAAGAATATGGCGAGGCCCGCGAGGCTGTCGAAGAAGCCGATCCGGCCCACAAGGAAGAAGAATTCGGCGACCTGCTGTTCGCAGTGGTGAACGCCGCACGGCTCTACGACGTCGACCCGTCAGTCGCGCTCGACAAGGCCTGCGAGAAATTCCGCCGCCGCTTCACCTATCTCGAACAGCAGACCATCGCCCGGGGGCGGGACCTAAAGCAGATGTCCCTCGCCGAAATGGATGCCATCTGGGACGAAGGCAAGGCTAAAGGGCTGTAAAGAACGAGAAGTGGACGCGGCCGTAGATTTTTTCCTTGACGAAGCGGGGGTGGGCGGTGAATGAGTGTTCGTCGCCGTGCTCGAGGATGAAGTAGCAGTCCGGGTGCAGGATTCCCTGGCCGAGGACTTTGTCGGGCAAAGTCTCCAGGCCTTCGAGGGCATAGGGAGGATCAGCGAACACGAGGTCGAACTTTTCGGTGCAGATGGGAAGGAAATCGAAGACATTGTCCCGCACCATGGTCACATTGTCCAGCCCCAGGCGGGCTGCCTCCCTCTTGATGAAAGACGCATTCTCGCGCACCATCTCCACGCAGTATACGCGGGCGGCGCCGCGCGAAGCGAACTCGAAACTGATGGCCCCGGTGCCGCCGAAAAGGTCGAGAACCTTGAGGCCATCGAATTCATATTCGTTATTGAGTATATTGAAAAGGCCCTCCTTGGCGAAATCCGTGGTGGGCCGTGCCGAATAGTGCTGGGGCAACTCGATTGTCTTGCCTTTGAGGCTGCCTCCGATGATTCTCATATCTGTTCCACCGACTTGAAATAGCGGTAAAGGCTCATCTCCTCTTCGGGGCCGATGAGGCTGCGCATGCATATCGTGGACACCTCGGGATTGAGCTGGAGCTGCTTCATGGCAAGGAAGATATAATACTCGGCCGTGGTGAAGTCGGGGGCTTCAAAAACGTTTGCCAGAAGCAGGCTGCCGCCCTGCGCTATGGCAAGATAAAGATGCCCTTCTTTGTAAGAAGCAACTATCTTGTTGTAGTCCTGGCATTTGGGCAGATCCTGAAGCAGATACCACAACTCCGGAAGAGCCTCGACCCTTTCATTCTCGACAGCATACAGCAGGACGGCATCGTACTGCGGAACCGCCGCCCATTTGACAACGTCACCCTCCTTCAAACACACGACTTCTGCAAGAGTCTCCCTTGCAGAAGTCGTGTTGAAGAAGTGCGCCGGAACAAGCGTGCACACTGGCGTGAGAATGGAGACTTCCACCTCTACTCCCAGTTACCGGCGTTATTGTTAGGTGCGGTCACGGAACCCACCTGCAGACCTTCGTAGCGGTTCTGGTCCTTCTTCTCGGCATCGAGGTTGATGCGGAGCTGATTGTCCATACCCTTGAGCAGGGCCCTGTAAGGCATCTTGGCCTCGAACAGAGGAACGGGAACACCGGAAACGGTCTTCACGACAGCCTCCATGAGAACGGGCTGGCCGCCGGAGAAGGGGATGTACTTGAGGGAATCCACGCAGAAATCCTCACGCCCGGTGAAAAGGGTATCCTTGACGGGAATCTTGGTCTCTACGGAGAACACAAGGTCTTTGTCGCCTGCTTCGTAAAGCTTGAGGAAGTCTTCGCCTGTCATCTTCTTGCGGGAAGCCTTCTTGATTTTCTCGGTATGGGCGACTGCAAGGGAGTCATCCATTGAGCCGACCTGCATTACGATACCCATTTTGCCATTGTTGTAGAAGTCGGCAAGGGAGTCCACTGTGGAGGTGAACTTGCCGTTCACGCTCTTGAACGCAACCTGGAGAGTACGGATGTCTTTCAGGCGCTGGATTGCCACTGATTCACGATAAGCCTTCTGCTTGTTGAAGTTCACCGGCTTCATGATGCTCTTGACGATGAGGTCCACAAGAAGGACGCAGATGAGGAACAGGACAATCTCAAGAATAATCTTTACTGACTTTTTCATATTTCGTTTCTATAATTTCAAGTATATCCGCACAAAGTTAGAAAATTCATTTTTCAAATGCAATATTCTTATTAAATTTGCTCGCGAAAAAATGGAAAACATCTCTGCATTAAGGCAATTATTCAACAGCGCCTCCAAAGTTTCCGCCGTGGTACATACCCACCCGGACGGAGATGCGCTTGGCAGTGGTGTCGCGCTCGTGAGCTATCTCTCGCAGCGGCTCGGCAAAGATGCACGTCTGATAATACCTGACAGCGCCCCGGATACGGTTTCATTCATCATCGAGGGGGCTGATGTGATCGATGCTTCCACGAAGGCGGAAGAGGCTTCGGCCCGCCTTGCAGCGTCCGACCTCATTGTCATACTGGACCTGAACGAACTGCACCGCACCGAGCAACTCTCAGCGATCATCGCATCCTCCCCCGCCTGCAAAGTACTGATCGACCACCATCTGCACCCGGAGCTCTCCCCTTACCGCCTTGCATTCTCCGAACCGGAGAGGTCTTCCACTTGCGAGCTTCTTTACTTCATCCTCAAGGATATGGAAGACGGACAGACAGGAAACATTCCTTCAGCCTGCCTGACCGCCCTTATGACCGGCATGACCACCGACACGAACAATTTTGCCAACTCGGTAATCCCAAGCACATTGCAGATGGCCTCGGAGTTGCTGCAGGCCGGTGTCGACAGGGATGCCATAATCGACAGGCTTTACCATAGTGACAGGGAGCAGCGTCTGATGGCCTTTGCCGATATGGTGGCGAACCATCTGACCATCCTCCCTTCCGGGATTTCATATATGATTATGACGGAGGAGATGCAGCAAGCATACGGCACGGATGCGGGAGAAACGGAAGGCCTTGTGAATATGCCGCTCAAACTGGCAAAAGTCCGGATGAGTATTTTCATCCGCGAAGAAGGGGGCCT